>JBJTSM010000001.1:0-3043 GCA_046076685.1 Planctomycetia bacterium
GCATAACCCGATCGCCTTCGAGTTCTGGGGGAAGGGCGTGCTCGTGTCGCAGGGCCCCGGGGTCGTGTACCTCGAAGACACCGACGGCGACGACCGCTACGACGTGAAGACGCGGGTCATCGGCGGCCTCGACACGGCCGACACCCACCACACGTCGAACAGTTTCACGCTCGATCCGGCGGGCGCCGTGTATTTTCAGGAGGGCGTCTTCCATCACTCACAGCCCGAGACGCCCTGGGGCCCGCCCGTGCGCGTCGTCAACGGCGCGGTCTTCCGCTACGAGCCGCGGACCGGCCGGCTCGGGCTCTACACCTCGTACAGCTTCGCCAATCCCCACGGCCACGCATTCGACCGCTGGGGAGACGACATCGTCGTCGACGGCACGATGTCGGCACCCTACTGGGGTTCGGTCTTTTCCACGCGGCTCGACGGGCTCGACAAGCACGCCAACGCCCCGACGGTCTACAAGCAGCGGACGCGGCCCTGCCCGGCCATCGAGATCCTCTCGAGCCCGCACTTTCCCGACGGCCTGCAGGGCAACCTGCTGGTCGGCAACGTCATCAGCTTCCAGGGCATCCTGCAGTATGCGTTCAAGCCGAAGGGTGAATCGTTCCCCGAGGCGGTCGAGGTGGAGCCGATCCTGTCGTCGAGCGATCCGAATTTCCGGCCCGCCGACATCGAGGTCGGGCCCGACGGGGCGATCTACTTCACCGACTGGCAGAACCCGATCATCGGCCACATGCAGCACAATCTCCGCGACCCGAGCCGCGACCGCACCCACGGGCGCGTCTACCGCGTCGTGATGGCCGACAAGCCGCTCGTGAAGCCGGTGCCGATCGCGGCTCGGCCGGTCGGCGAACTCGTGGCGCTCCTATCCGATCCCACCGACCGCGTGCGGTATCGCGCCCGTCTCGAGCTTTCGGGCCGTCCGGAGGCCGAGGTGGTGCCGGCGGTGAAGGCCTGGCTCGCGAAGCTCGACCGCACGGCGCCCGAGTTCGAGCACCGGCAGCTCGAGGCGCTCTGGACGCTCAGGCATTTTGACCAGATCGACCCGGCCCTGCTCGAGGCGGTGCTCGTGGCGAAGGATCCGCGGTCGCGCTCGGCCGCCCTGCGGGTACTCGCGTCGATCGTGGATCGGGTGCCTAGCGGCCTCGACATGGTCCGTCGGGCGGCCGCCGACGAGAGCCCGCGGGTGCGGCTCGAGGCCGTCCGCACGGCCTCCTACCTGCGGCTGCCCGAGGCGGTCGAGGCCCTGGCGATCGCCGACGAATTTCCGAGCGACCGCCAGATGGACTACGTGAAGAAGGAGGCGGCCCGCGTGCTCGACCCCGAGTTCCGGCAGGCCCGTGCCGCCGGCCGGGCGATCGCCTTCACGACCGACGCCGGCCGGGCCTATCTCTATCGGTCGCTGAACAACGACGAACTCGCGAAGGAGCCGCGGTCCACGCCGGTCTACCGGGAGATGTTGTTGCGGCCCGGTCTCGACGAACGGCTGCGGACCGAGGCTGTCGAGGCCCTCGCCAAGTCGGATCGCAAGAGCGTGGTGAAGGTGGTGGCCGACGCGCTGGTCGCGCTCGACCAGAAGGCCGGTGCCGGCAAGGATGCAGGTGGTCAGGCTGCCGGCATCGACACGACCACGGTCTTCGAGCTGATCCGGCTCCTGCTCGGCCGGCCCAGGCAGGAGCTGGCCGGACTCCGTGGCGACATGGAGCGGCTGGCCATCGGGGCGAGGCAGCCGGTCATGCGGCGGATCGGCTACGTCGCGCTGATGAACATCGATGCGGTCGGAGCGGGCGGGGACGCGAGCGCGAAGGCCTGGCAGCTCGCCGCGGACGATCCGCGCCGGCGGCTCGATCTCATCGAGGCGTTGCCGCTCGTGGGCGACCCGGACGTGCGGTCCGGACTTTACGATCGGATCGCTCCGCTGGTCGCGGTGCCCGCGGCCGGTGGCGGAGGCGTGCCCGGCCGCTTCGTGCGGATCGAACAGACGGGCTCGATGCGGACGCTCTGGCTCGACGAGGTGGAGGCCTACGCCGGCGGGACGAATGTCGCCCTGCGGGGCAAGGCCGTGCAGAAGCAGGCTCCGACGGGCGCCGCCGTCGACGCCGGTCGCGTGATCGACGGCACGTTCGAGCCCAAGGCGGCCGGGCCGCGGCCCGCCGCATCGCCCGAGGATCCATGGTGGGAGGTCGACCTGGGGTCGCTCCATCCGATCACGCGGATCGTGGTCCGTCACGACCGCGGCATCCTGGGCGACCGGCTCAAGAACTTCAGGCTCGTCGTGCTCGACGACGGCCGCAAGGAGGTGTTTGCCACCGACGGCAAGGCGGACGATGGCCTGCGGCTGGAATTCCCGCTCGTGAGCGAGGCCGATCGGATGGCGGCGGTGGTCCGCCGCGCCGCCTTCGCGGCGCTGGCGGCCGTGCGTGGCCGGGAGGCCGACGCCTTCAAGCGGATCGCCCCGTTCGTCAGGGATGCGGGCGATCGCGACGCCGCGATCCGGGCGCTGGCGGCGATTCCGGTGGCGAAGTGGCCCGCCAAGGAGGCCGTGCCGTTGCTCGACACGCTCATCGACGGCATGCAGCGGGCGACCCCGGAGCAGCGGTCGACCGATGCGGGCCTGGCGGCCTGGCAGTTCGCCGAGAACCTCACCACGCTGTTGCCCCCGGCCGAGGGCAAGGCCCGGCGGGCGACGCTCGCCGAGCTGGGCGTGCGGGTCGTGAAGATCGGCACGGTGTACGAGCGGATGGCCTACGACAAGGAGACGATCGCCGTTCAGGCGGGCCGGCCGTTGGTCTTCGTGCTGGAAAACGCCGACGTCATGCCGCACAACTTCGTGGTCACGAAGCCGGGCCGGATGCAGGCGATCGGCGAACTGGCCGAGGCGAGCGCACAGAACCCGGCGTTCGCGAAGCAGAACTTCGTGCCGCAGTCGCCTGCTTCATGCCGTCGATGAGCGTGTCGAGCAACGGCACGGCCTCCTCGGCGGGCCACTTCGCCACCGGAATCGCCGCCAGCGCCCGGATCGCGGCGTCGCGATCGC
>JBJTSM010000002.1:0-4798 GCA_046076685.1 Planctomycetia bacterium
CGGCATCGTGACGATCGAAACCGTCGGCGTGACGCCGAACACCATCCTCTGACTTCCGATCATGCCATCCCACACGACGCAGAAACCCGTTTCGGAGACAAGACCGATGACCGACAAAGCCGAGCATGCCGCCGCGCGGAAAAGGATCCTCATCGTCGACGACGCGATGATCATGCGGGCGATCATCAAGGACATCGCCGTGCAGGCGGGCTGGGAGGTCGCCGGCGAGGCGGCCAACGGCGCGGAGGGCGTGGCCCGCTATCGGGAACTCAGGCCCGATCTCGTCACGCTCGACATCGTCATGCCCGAGATGGACGGGGTCGAGGCCCTGCGGACGCTGCGGGCCGAGCATCCCGAGGCCCGGGTGGTGATGGTCACCGCCATCGACCAGCGGGCCAAGCTCAGCGAGTGCATCCAGCTCGGTGCGGTCGATTTCGTCGTGAAGCCGTTCGACAAGCAGCGGCTGCTCGCGCTGTTGAAGCACTACGCGGCGAACGGTGGCTTGTGAGCTGCTCCCGAACGTTGCGCGACCGCGAACCTCAACAGGCTCCTCTGGACATGTCCGCCCATTCGAGCCCAGGGGTCGATTTGTCGGTCGTCTTTGCCGTCAGGGGCGGGTTTGCGAACAACCGCAAGACGATCGAGTGTCTGCTCGGCCAGACGATCGCATCGCGCATGGAACTCGTCGTGATCTCCGACAGCCAACGCCTTCTCGGGGAGATCGAGGAGTTCGTCGCAGCGGCAGGACGCCTGGCACGATGCGAGTTTCTGCTCCACGCGGGAGACCACCTGACCGGTGACCGGCTGCGTGCCGCGACCAAGGCCACCGCGGGAGTGCTCGCCTTCGCTGAAGACCACGCGTTTCACGATCGGAACTGGGCCGAGGAGATTACGGCGGCCTTCGCCTCATCGGAGGACATCCATGCGGCTGCCCCGCGTCTCGTCAATCCCAATCCGGAGTCGGCGGTCAGTCGGGCGCAGTTTCTGCTGAATCACGGGTCGAATGTGCGTCACATCGAGCCCCGGCGATTCGGGGACTGCGAGCACCTTCCCTGGCATGCCACGGCCTACCGCAGGGATGTCTTCGCGGCCGAAGCCGGCGGCGGCCACGTCGAACGGTTCCAGGCGGAGGTGTTTCTCCAGGAGCACATCCGAAAAGCCCGCCCTGCTGCCCGCTTCGTGCGTTGCGACCGCACGGTGACGCAGCATGTCAACATGAGCCGGATTTGGCCCGCACTGCTTCTCGCCTTCCACGGTGGCCGGATCTTTGGAGCCGTGCGCACCACCGAGCGTGGATGGGGCTTGTCTTCGCGGATCGCACGGGCTCTCCTGTTCCCGGTGGTCGCGGCCCTCAAAATCCGGCGTACCGCAAGCCTCCTGTGGGACAGGTCCTCCTGGCTTCGTACCGGCTCGAACTTTGCCGTGGCTGGTGTATTGGCCTGCGTGCACGCCTTGGGCGAGGCCGTTGGCTCATGCTCGGGGGCGGGCGACAGCGAGCGCGTGTACTCGGAAGTCGAAAGCAACCGGGTGCGGTTTCTACGACCCGCCGAGCGGCATCACCTCTTTTCAAACGGGTGTGTGCCGCAGGCCGCGTCCCATCCGCATGGCAGCCGAGTGGAGCAGGTTTCATGAGCGACGTCACCGCGCAGGCTCGTCCCGTGAGCGAGGGGAGGCCCTTGGTCTCCGTCGTCATCGCCGCCTATCACTCCGCCAGATTCCTCCCGCGCTGCCTCGCATCGATCGAGGCGCAGACCTTTCGGGATCATGAAACGATCCTCGTCAACAGCTCTCCGGAGTCGGAGACGGCCGCGGTCATGGCGGGCTTCCCCAAGGTGCGTTTTTTTCAGAGCCCTGAGCGGCTGTTGCCGCATGCGGCGCGGAACGTCGGCGTGTCGATGGCACGCGGGTCGTTGCTGGTTTTCACGGACGCCGATTGCGAGGCCGACCGCGAGTGGCTCGCGGCTCTGGTGGCAGCCCACGAGGCAGGTCGCGAAATCATCGGCGGATGCATCGACTCGAGGGCCGGGCGGAACATCTCCGGCGGGATTTACGTTTTGAAGTACTCCCCATACCTGCGCGGCAGACCTGCCGGTCCGATTCGTCTGGCCGCCACCGGAAACCTGATGGTCACCCGCCGCGGGTGGGAGGCCGCAGGGCCCTTCGAGGGTTCGATCTTCTGCGGCGACGCGCTGTTCAGTTGGAGGGCATGCCAGCGGGACTTCGTGCCCTGGTATGAGCCCACGGCGATCGTCGTCGATCAGGACGAGCTGTACCGCAGTGGTTTTTTGGCCGAACGCTTCCGCCGCGGGCGGGAATTTGGCGGGGTCAGGGCCGACTTCGAGCAGTGGGGCACCATTCGTCGCGTTATCGGGACCGCTGGCATGCCTGTCGCCACGCTCTCGGCTGTCGTGAAAGTGGGAGCCGCCTGCCTGCGTGGCGGAAGATTCGCCACCTTTGCGTGGACACTCCCGTTTCAATTCGCCGCTCAGGCGGCGTGGTGCGCCGGCGAGGCCCTTGGCTATGCCGCCTCCATGCCTGTCGCCCGAGACAAGAAGTGGCGGGCTTCATGATGGTTCCGGTCGTGAGCGTCATCATTCCGTCCCGAAATCGTCCGGAGTCGCTCGGTCGCTGTCTCGACGCCCTCGCGGCCCAGGCCATGCCTGTCGGGAGTTTCGAGGTGATCGTGGTCGATGACGGGAGTTCGCCGCCTCTCACGATTGACGCCTCGCGCACCGCGGCGACGCATGAGTGCGTCCTCATCCGCCAGAGGAACACCGGTCCCGCCGGAGCGCGGCAGCGCGGCGTTGCTACCGCGACGGGAGAATTCCTGGCCTTCACCGACGACGACTGCCTGCCGGATCCACTATGGCTGCCATGGCTCGTCCATGCACTGCGCGAGCGGCCCGACGCTTTGGTGGGCGGTTTCACGTTCAACGGGCTCGCGGGGGATGTCTGTGCCGAGACCAGCCAACTCGTGCTGGAGATGGCGTACGAGCACTTCAACCGCGATGCGGATAACGCCTACTTTTTCGCCAGCAACAACATGGCCGTCCGCCGCGATCGCTACCTCGCCAGCGGAGGGTTTGATGCCGACTTCGACGCGCCCGCAGCCGAGGATCGTGGATTCTGCGATCGGTGGCGGACGCAGGGCCGCCCGCTCCTTTGGGAGCGGCGGGCGGTCGTCGAGCATCGGCACCGGCAGACGCTCGGCGGCTTCCTGCGTTTGCATTGGCGGTATGGCCAGGGGGCCTATCGATACCACGCGAGCCGCAGCAGGCGGGCTTCAGGGACGATGAGGGAAGACTTGAGTTTTCACGCCGCACTCCCCGCGTTGATGTGCAGAAAAATCGCGCGGTGCCGGCCGGTCAGGGGATCTCGCATCGTGCTGCTACTCATGGTTTGGCAGCTGGCCAATGCGGCGGGCTTCGCCCACGCCTGGCTGTCGGACGCCTGGGCTACGATTCACGGCCCACGCGGTTCGATTCGGCAACGACCACGTTCGTGAACGCGAGACGATCGTCTTACAGCCCGAAGGCGCGGCGGAGCACCGCGAGCGACTTGTCGCCGTGCTCGGCGGCCACGACCACGTTGAGCCGCACCTCGCTCGTGCTCACGAGGTCGATGTTGATCCCCTCGTCGGCCAGCGGCTTGAAGAGCCGGTCGGCCACGCCCGCGTGGCTGCGGATGCCGACGCCCGTGATCGAGAGCTTCGCCACGTGCGGCACGTCGGCGACGTGCGCCCCGCGGCTCGCGGCGATCCGGCGGGCCACCTCGATCGCCCTGTCACGGCTCTCGGCCGGCACGGTGAATGAGATCTCCGCCCGGCCGTCCCGCGGATGGCTCTGCACGATCATGTCGACGTTGAGCCCGGCCCGGCCCACCTCCTCGAACACGTCGGCCGCCACGCCCGGCGTGTCGGGCAGGTCGGTGAAGGTGACGAGGGCCTGTGACGAGTCGAGCTGGCAGTCCTCGATGGCGAGATCCTCCATCCCCTCGAGCCGGCGGACCACGTCGAGCGGGCTGGACTTCACGAGGTGCGAGCCGGCGACGTCGGCCTCGCCGGCGGCCGATTCGGCCTCGAGCCCGAAGGCCTGGTGCACCGCCTGCACGGCCGCGGCGCCGTCCTTGCGGTCGACGAGCACCGAGATCTTGATCTCGCTGGTCGTGATCATGCGGACGTTGATCTTCTCGTGGGAGAGCGCCTTGAACATCCGCCCGGCCACCCCCTCCGCGTGCGCCATCCCCACGCCCACGACCGACACCTTCGCCAGTTCCGCGTCGTGCGACACCCCGGTGGCCCCGAGCTGCGTCGCGACCCGCCGGGAGAGCTCCAGCGACTCGGCCAGGTCGTCGGCCGGCACGGTGAAGGAGATGTCGGCCTGCCCCCCCTGCCCCACGTTCTGCACGATCATGTCGACCGCGATGCCGGAGGCGGCCAGCTGCGAGAAGAGCGCGTGGCTCGAGCCCGGCTGGTCGGGCACGTTTTCCAGCGTGATCCGCGCCTCGTCCCGCGCGATCGCCACGCCACTGGCGGGCCGTGGCGTCGACATGATCGTGCAAAACGTCGGCCAGCAGGGCCAGGCGGACATCTCGTTCACGGTGCCCTCCGACGACCTCGCGGAGGCGCTGGCACTCTCCCGGCGGGTGGCGGAACGACTCGGTGCGACGGGCGTGTCGCACGACGACGCCGTGGCGAAGGTGTCGGTCGTGGGCGTGGGCATGGCGGAGGCCGAGGGCGTGGCGGGTCGGATGTTCACGGCGCTCTCCCGTGAGAAGATCAACGTCCGCATGATCACGA
>JBJTSM010000003.1:0-6541 GCA_046076685.1 Planctomycetia bacterium
GCTGTGCGGCGGGATGCAGCAGGCCGAGTCACCGGAGTGCACGCCGGCCTCCTCGATGTGCTCCATCACGCCGGCCACGATCACGTCGCGGCCGTCGCAGATGCAGTCGACGTCGACCTCGATCGCATCCTCGAGGAAGCGGTCGATCAGCACCGGCTGCCCCTGCGCCACGGCGAAGGCCTCGGCGACGTACCGCTCGAACTGCACGTGGTCGTAGCAGATCTCCATGGCCCGGCCGCCGAGCACGAAGCTGGGCCGCACGAGCGACGGAAATCCGATCCGGGCCACCTCGCGACGGGCCTGCTCGAGCGTCCGCGCGATCCCGCTGGCCGGCTGCTTGAGACCGAGCCGGTCGAGCAGCTCGCGAAACTTTTCCCGATCCTCCGCCGTCTCGATCGTGTCGACGCTCGTGCCGATGATCGGCAGGCCGGCCGCGTGCAGGGCCCGCGCCAGGTTCAGCGGCGTCTGTCCGCCGAGCTGCACGATCACGCCGTCGGGCTGGATGCGGTCGGCGATGTTGAGCACGTCCTCGCAGGTGAGCGGCTCGAAGAAGAGCATGTCGCTCGTGTCGTAGTCGGTGCTCACCGTCTCGGGGTTCGAGTTGACCATCACGCTCTCGATGCCCATCTCGCGCAGCGCGAAACTCGCGTGGCAGCAGCAATAGTCGAACTCGATGCCCTGCCCGATGCGGTTGGGGCCGCCGCCGAGGATCATCACCCGCTTCCCGCCCGGTGGCTTCGGACGCGATTCATCCTCGTCCTCCCACGTGGAGTAGTAGTACGGTGTCTGGGCCTCGAACTCGGCGGCGCAGGTGTCGACCGACTTGTACGTGGCCACGATGCCGCGGCGCTTGCGGTCCTCGCGGATCTCCATCTCGGAGGCGCCGAGCATGACGGCCAGCTGCCGGTCGGAGAACCCCGCCTGCTTCGCATGCCGCAGCAGGGCGTCGTCCATGGCGGCGAGCGATCCGACGGTGCGGACGAGGCTCTCGATCTCCACGAGCTGCTGGAGCTGATCGAGGAACCAGCGGTCGATCGCGGTCAGCTCGTGCACTTCCTCGACCGTCATGCCCGCCTTGAAGGCGTAGCGGAGATACCAGACCCGGTCGGGATCGGCCGTCGCGATGCGGGCGCGGATGTCGTCGGGCGCGGGCTCGGCGGCGGTGCCCCAGAAATCCTTGCCGTCGCAGCCGAAGCCGAAGCTGCCCACCTCCAGGCCGCGGAGCGCCTTCTGAAAGGCCTCCTTGAACGTGCGGCCGATCGCCATCGTCTCCCCCACGCTCTTCATCTGCGTGGTCAGCCGGCTGTCGGCCTCGGGAAATTTCTCGAACGCGAACCGCGGCACCTTCACGACGACGTAGTCGATCGACGGCTCGAAGCAGGCCTTCGTCCGCCGCGTGATGTCGTTGGGCAGTTCGTGGAGCCGCCAGCCGACCGCCAGCTTGGCGGCGATCTTGGCGATCGGGAAGCCGGTGGCCTTGCTGGCCAGCGCGCTCGACCGGCTGACGCGGGGATTCATCTCGATCACGATCATGCGGCCGGTCTGGGGATGCACCGCGAACTGGATGTTCGAGCCGCCGGTCTCGACGCCGATCGCCCGGATGACGGCGAAGCTGGCGTCACGCATCCGCTGGTACTGCCGGTCGGTCAGCGTGAGGGCCGGGGCGACGGTGATCGAATCGCCGGTGTGCACTCCGCAGGGATCGAAATTTTCGATGGAGCAGATCACGACGGCGTTGTCGTCGGCGTCGCGCATCACCTCCATCTCGTATTCCTTCCAGCCGAGGATCGACTCCTCAACGAGCACCTCGCCGATCGGCGACAGGTCGAGGCCCCGCTGCACCTTCTGGTCGAACTCCTCGCGGTTGAACGCGATGCCGGAGCCCGAACCGCCGAGGGTGAAGCTCGGCCGGATGACGGCGGGCAGGCCGATCTCGGCGAGCACCTCGCGGGCCTCCGCCAACGTCTTCACGATCCGGCCCCGGCAGGTGTCGAGGCCGATCTTCCGCATCGTCTCCTTGAAGATTTCGCGGTCCTCACCGCGGCGGATCGCCTCGGCCCGGGCGCCGATCATCTCCACCCCGTGCTTTGCCAGCACGCCGTTGCGCTCCAGTTCGAGGGCGAGGTTGAGGGCCGTCTGGCCGCCGAGGGTCGGGAGCACCGCATCGGGCTTTTCGACCTCGATCACCTTCTCGAGCATCTGCCAGGTGAGCGGCTCGATGTAGGTGCGGTCGGCCGTGCCCGGATCGGTCATGATCGTGGCCGGGTTCGAATTCACGAGCACCACGCGGTATCCGTCCTCACGCAGCGCCTT
This sequence comes from Planctomycetia bacterium, assembly GCA_046076685.1. Classification (GTDB taxonomy): domain Bacteria; phylum Planctomycetota; class Planctomycetia; order Pirellulales; family UBA1268; genus CAMCQY01. Next base: position 2,314 of record JBJTSM010000003.1, read on the forward strand.
GCAGGCCTGGGTGCCGGAATAGTCGAATTCACAGGCCTGGCCGATGACGATGGGCCCGGAACCGATGAGCAGAATCGTGTGGAGATCGTCGCGACGGGGCATGGAAAAACCTGGGGTGCGCGCAAAACTGCACCAAGCTAGCATTTCGACCGGCAAGCCTTCAACGAACAGCTACAATCCTCGCGGCCGGCACCGTTTCCCGCCCGCCGTCCCCTCCCACGGAATCCTCGCGCCATGGCCATCGCCACCCCCTCGCTCGACGCGCTCCGCGACACGCTCCCCGACGAGTTGAAGGACATCCGGCTCAATCTCTCCAGCGTGCTCGTCGGCGAGAACCTGTCCCCCGCGCAGGCGCTCGGCGTGGCCCTGGCGGCCGCCGCCTTCGTGCGATGCCGCCCCCTCACGGCCGCGATCTCCGCCGACCTGCAGGCGGCCGACGCCGCCACGGCCGCGCCGCTCGTCTCCGACGCGATCGCCGCGGCCGGCCTGATGGCGATGAACACCGTCTACTATCGCTTCCGCCACATGGTGGGCAAGGAGAGCTACGGCGCCCGCCCTCCGCGGCTCCGCATGAGCCGCATGGCACAGCCGGCGACGAGCAAGGCCGACTTCGAGCTGATGAGCCTGGGCTGCGCGGCGCTCGCGGGCTGCGAGCTCTGCATCCAGAACCACGAGGCGAGCCTCGTGCACCTGGGGATGAGCGAAGAAGCCTGCCACGACGCCGTCCGCATCGCCGCGGTGATCAACGCCGCCGCCTGCGGCCTGCCCGCGTGAGTCAGTTCCCGGCCAGTTCGCGCAGGTATTCGAGCGTGTAGATGCCGCTGTCGTGGCCGTCGGAGAATTCGATCGAGTAGGCGTATTGGCCCACGGGCGTCATCCCCGCGACCGCCAGCGGCGCCACCTCCTCGGGCCGGAGCACCGGCAGCAGGGCCGGCGCGACCGGCGCAGCCCGCTTCTCGCGGCAGGTCGCGCAGGGGCAGGCGTCGCGGAGCAGCCGCGGCGAGTAGACGCCCGTGGCGCCGTCACTCCACGCGATCTCGATGCCGCCCTGCTCGACGCGTCGGATGGATTGCGGGATGGGTTGCATCATGCTCACGACCGTTCTCGCCGGCTGTCACGAAGATCGACGAACCGCCGGCCCTTGCCTTCGAAACGCGGCAGGCTGCCTGCGGGCACGGCGACCACCTCGACCCGCAGCCCGAGCCGCAGCTGCAGCTCGCGGGCCACGCGATCCGGGTCGTTCAACCGATCCTCGACCGCCAGTTGTAGCACGTCGAGGCATTCACGCGTGGTGGCCGTAAGCCGATATTCGACGATCTCGGGAAAGCTGCGGACGATGCCGTCGATCGCGCCTGGGAAGATGTTCACACCGCGGACCACGAGCATGTCGTCGGCCCGCCCCACGATGCCCCCCTCGAGCCGCACCCACGGGCACGCGCCCGCCGCGATCTCGTCGGCCGCGGGCCACCGGGGCCGCACGAGGTCCCCGGTGCGGTAGCGGATCACGGGCGCTCCCGAGCGACCGAGCGTGGTGAGCACCAGTTCCGCCAGTTCGCCGGAACCTGCCGGCCGTCCGGACCCCACGCCGAGGAATTCGGCGTGGAACCAGGGCTCGATCACCTCGAGGCCGCGGCCGGCCAGGTCGCCCACGCCCCACGGCCCCACCTCGGTCGCGCCGGCGTGGTCGAGCACCGCCGCCCCCCAGGACTCCTCGATCCGCGCCCGCACGGCAGGCACCGAGCCACCGGGCTCGCCCGCCACGATCACGAGACGAACGGGCAGACCCGCCAGATCGAACTTCCGCTCCGCCGCCACTTCCGCGAGATGCAGGGCGTAGCTCGGCGTGGCCACGAGCACGGTCGCACCGAGCGACCGCGCCAGGTCGAGCCGTGCAAGCGTCGCCATGCCCCCGGTGGGGATCGCCATCGCCCGCCGCGCGAGCACCGCGTCGAAGCAGCTCCAGAAACCGGCGTAGGGCCCGAACGACGACGCCACGAGCACGCGGTCTCCCGCCCGCACGCCCCCGCGATCGAGGATCGCCTCCCAGCACGCCATCCACCATGCCCAATCCTCGGCCGTGTCGAAGACCGGCAGAGGTCGCCCGTGCGTGCCGCTGGTCTGGTGAAACCGCACGTAGCGTTCGCGCGGCCAGGTGAGGTTTCCCGGCCCTCCCGCCGCGGCGGCCGCTTCGACCAGCTCCTCCTTGAAGGTGAAGGGCCAGTCGGTCAGTGCGTCGAGCGTCGGCAGATCCAGCGACACCCGCGCGAGCTTGGCCGCATAGAAGCGGTTGTGCGGCAGGATCTCCGCCACGAGCCCGCGGAGCCGCTCGAGCTTGATTCCATCAAGTCGCTGGCGGGCGACCGACGCGGCGGCATGAGGATCGGAGGTCATCCGGGCATTATGCCATGAGCACGTGCCCCGGGCCGGCGGCTACAGCCCGGGCACGCCCTGCGTCGGCGCGTTTTGCAGCGGGGCCTGCAGGCCCTGCAGCGGCGACGGAGAGGGCGGCGGCAGGAACATGCCGCCCGGTGGCGGCAACGCCTGTGGCGGTGGAGCGGGTATCGGCTGGGGCACGACCGGCTGCGTCACGACGGGCACCGGCGGCGGTGCCGGCAGGCTGCCGGCCGTCAGACGGGCCTGCTCCGCGCGGGCGACGACCGCTTCCGGAGGCGTCGATGCGGTCGTGGTCATGGCGAGATCGACCACCCGCTCGTCGCGGATCTCCCACGGCACGAGGTTCTCCGAGACGAAGTCGAGTGGAAAGATCTCGTACCACGGAAGCGGAAACGGCTGCCGCACCGTGAGCGTCTCGTAACCGTCCTTGACGAGCCTGATCTTCCGGGTGCCGTAGTAGATGAAGTCGGTCGATACCGGCGTGGTGCCGATCTGGTAGTCATCGACGTAGACGAGCGCCCCAGGGGGATTGCTGCGGATCGTCATCCGCCGCTGCACGCAGCCGGCGGCCGGACACGTCGCGGCCAGCAGCAGCAGGCATGCCCATCCGCCGGACGTTCGGCTTCCAGGGTTCATGGCATCTCCGGCATTCTTCGGGGAGGTCGTGGACGGCCGAATCCAACGGCGGGAAACCATAGATTCGGGCCCTGCCCGCCGCCAGACCAGCCGGTCCTTGCGTATTTCGCCCCGCCAATCATGTCTCGCCCGGGCCGCGTGCCCCGGCTAGAATCCGCTCCTTTCCGTCCCCCCGGCCCGAGGCACGCCAACCCGTGGGAAAAGTCACGAGCCTGGTCTATTGCGACCGCACCGACATCGGTCGCCGCCGCTCGAACAACCAGGACGCCAAGGCCGTGCTGCCGGCGACCCCGCAGCAGCACCGCACCCGCGGCTGGCTGTTCATGGTGGCCGACGGCATGGGTGCCACGCCGCGGGCGAGCTGGCCAGCGCCATGGCCGCCGAACGCGTGCCGCGGATCTACGAGCAGCGCTGCGAGTTCTCCCCGCCGCTCGCCCTGCGGCGGAGCCTCGAGCAGGTCAACGCCGAGATCAACGCGAAGGGGGAGAGCGGCTTCGAATTCAAGGGCATGGGCACGACCTGCACGACGCTCGTGCTGCTGCCACGCGGTGCGATCATCGGCCACATCGGCGACAGCCGCTGCTACCGCGTGCGGGGCCACACGATCGAACAGCTGTCGCGCGATCATTCGCTGGTCTGGGAGTTGGAGACGGCCGGCGGCATGTCCCGCGAGCAGGCCGCCGACGCGGCGCCCAAGAACATCATCACGCGGTCCATGGGCCCGCATCCCCACGTGGACGTCGACCTCGAAGGCCCGTTCGCCGTGACGGCGGGCGACGTCTTTCTGCTCTGCAGCGACGGACTCTCGGGACAGGTCACCGACGACGAGATCGGGCTGCTGGCCTCCGAACTCGAACCGCAGGATGCGGTGGCCGCCCTGATCGGTCTGGCCCTCGTGCGGGGTGCCCCCGACAACGTCACCGTGGTCGTCGCGCGAGCCGGCGAGGAGGAGGAGACTCGCACGTCCCGCAAGGAGGATGCCTGGCCGCTCAGCGAGGAGGCCGCCTCGACGCAGCAGCAGACCAAGCGTTCCTGGATCTCGCTGGCGACCGGTGCCATCTGCCTGCTCGCCGCGCTCATCTTTCATCCGGAAAGTGATCTCGTGAAGAGATTCTGCGAATCTTCCGAGGCGGTGTGGGCGGTCTGTCAGTTCGGCTGCATCGGCCTGCTGCTGGCGGCGATCGTCGCCTTCCTCTTC
>JBJTSM010000004.1:0-2586 GCA_046076685.1 Planctomycetia bacterium
GTGCGCGCGGAACCGCCGCGCGGGGGCGGGACTATAGGCCGACTGGGCAAACGCCGCAACGCATCTTTTCCCGCGGTCCTAACGCCGGAAATGATGCCCACCGGGCCGGTGGCCCGGAGCGCAAGCGATGGGATCCGCTCCCATAAAAGCCCGGAGCGCAAGCGATGGGACCCGCTCCCATAAAAGCCCGGAGCGCAAGCGATGGGACCCGCTCCCATAAAAGCCCGGAGCGCAAGCGATGGGATATGGTTGCGTCGCCCACACCGCCGGGCCGCGGCTCAGCCCTTCGCGTACCGCTTCGCCATCTCGTCGAGCGAGATCACCGGCACCTTGCGGGCGTTGCCGGCCTGGCCGAACTGCACCATCCGCTCCGCGCACACCTTCTTCATGGCTTCGCGGGCGGGCTTCAGGTAGTCGCGCGGATCGAACTTCTCTGGGCTCTCCCAGAGCACCTTGCGAATGGCACCCGTGATGGCCATGCGGCAGTCGGTGTCGACGTTGATCTTCCGCACGCCGTGCTTGATGCCGCGCTGGATTTCCTCCACGGGCACGCCCCAGGTCTGCGGCATCTTGCCGCCGTACTTGTTGATGATGTCCTGCAGTTCCTGGGGCACGCTCGACGAGCCGTGCATCACGAGATGGCAGTTGGGCAGCCGCCGATGGATCTCCTCGATCCGCTTCATCGCCAGCACCTCGCCGTCGGGCTTGCGGGTGAACTTGTAGGCCCCGTGGCTCGTGCCGATGGCCACCGCGAGCGCGTCCACGCCCGTGTCGGCCACGAACGACGCGGCCTCGGCCGGGTCGGTGAGGAGTTGATCGTGCGAAAGCTGCCCCTCGGCGCCATGGCCGTCCTCGGCCTCCCCGTGCCCGCTCTCGAGCGAGCCGAGGCAGCCGAGCTCCCCCTCCACCGACACGCCGCGGGCGTGGGCCAGCCGCACCACCTCGCGGGTGACGCCGACGTTGTACGCGAAGTCGGCCGGCGTCTTGCCGTCCTCCTTGAGCGAGCCATCCATCATCACGCTCGTGAAGCCGTTCTCGATGGCGCTGGTGCACGTGGCCGGCGAGTTGCCGTGATCCTGGTGCATCGCGATCGGAACCCAGGGATAGAGCTCGGCTGCGGCGAGCATCAGATGGCGCAGATAGTTGTCCTGCGTGAAGGAGCGGGCGCCCCGGGAAGCCTGCACGATCACCGGCGATTCGGTCTCCTTGGCCGCCTCCATGATCGCCTGGATCTGTTCCATGTCGTTCACGTTGAACGCGGCGACGCCGTAGCCGTTCTCGGCGGCGTGGTCGAGGAGGATGCGCATGGGAACCAGGGGCATGGGAAGGTCTCCGACGGGGCGTTCGGGGCGGGGGCTGATCCGGGGCGAAAGTGGACGAAATGATACGGAAAAAAACATCCTGATAGAATCCCCCGTGATCCGCCGCAGTCGCTCGCAGGAAAGGCTGTCGCTCGCGGGAAGGATGGCCGACGCATGGATCTCCGCCCCGTCAGCGACCCGCTTCGCAGCCTGCTCTACGTCGCAGGCGGGTGGCTCTTCGTCGGGCTGGCTGTGGTGGGTGCGGTGCTGCCGCTGGTGCCCTCCACGCCGTTTCTGCTGCTGGCGAGCTGGTGCTTCTACCGGGGATCCCCCCGCATCCACGCCTGGCTGCACCGTTCCCGGCACTTCGGCCCCATGCTCGACGACTGGGAGCACTACCACGGCGTCCGCAGGACCACGAAGCGGACGGCGGTGCTGACGATCCTGGCGGTCGTCGCGACGAGCCTCCTGCTCAACAGCATGCCGTGGTGGCTCCGGTACGTGGCGCTGGCCATGGTGGCTGTGGGCTTGTCGGTGATCTGGACGGTGCCGACGCTGCCGGACGACGCCCCCCGCGCTCCGCGGACGAGCGCCCAGTGACGAGCGCCCAGTGACCGGTGGGCAGTGACCGGTCGGGGCAGTGGCCACCACCTGCTCAGTCGGCGGCGTCGGGCCCCGGCTCGGGCAGGAGGAAGCTTACGGCGAAGCCCAGGATGCAGACGACCGTGCAGACCAACGCCGCGGCGGAAGAGAACTTCAGCGGCGCAGCCTAGTAGGGAATCCCGCCGGCGAGCGACGAGGTGATCGCGGCCGCCTACGTCCCGATCATGCGGCCGCCGAGGTTGGCCGCGAAGCTCTCCCCCGTGCACCGCAGGTGCACCGGGAAGACGTGCGGCAGGTAGTTGCCCCAGAATGACAACTGTCCCACCGTCACGAGACCCACGAGAAACATCCCCAGCGACATCGTCGTCACCGGAATCGTGCCGAGGTAGGCCCACTCGAGCGGAATCTCGAAGAACACCCGGTTCGGAACCATGAGGAAGTACCAGAACACCAGCGGCGTGAGGATCAGGCCGGGGATCTGCAGCAGCAGCAGCTTCCATCCCCACGAGACGGCGGCGGTGCGCTCGACGGCCATCACGCAGCGGCCGACGAGCCCGCCGACCTCCTGCACCTTCGTGTACTCGGCGGCGACCTTCTGGCCGTGACGGGCGGCGGCAGCGGCGGCGACCGCCTTGAGCTTGGCGGGATCCTGCTCCCCTTTTTCGCGGGCGGCCGCGGCGGC
>JBJTSM010000005.1:0-2669 GCA_046076685.1 Planctomycetia bacterium
GGCTACCGGAAACCCGGCCTCGATGGCGGCAGCGGCCTCGTCAAAGTTGCGGACAAGAGCGACGTGCTTTGCCGGGTGCTTCTTGGCAATGCCGTCAAGCTTGCCTTTGTCGCCCTGCCCGCCGTTGCCGTAGTTGCCCCATTGCTTGGCGCGGTCTGGCGAATACTCGCGGAGATCGTGACCGCCAACGGTCTCGCGAAAGACGGTGCCCCAGTCGCGATACCAGCGTGCAGCTGCGCCGCCAAACGATCCGTCGCTCCACCCGCCGCCGCCCTCTGGCTTGTTGCGGGCCTCCACGCGCGAGCCGCCATACGAACTTTCAGAGCAAACACGCAGCGGCGGCTCTGGCAGGCGACCGGTCTCCCAGTCAACACACAGAGCGATGTAGACGGCGTGCTCGCCCCAGCCCATCGAAACACAGTCGCCGATTCCCTGCCTGATGCACCGCCACGGCTTGCCGTATCGGGCTGCGTGTGCCCGGTACATCGCACGATAGAGAAACGTATCCGAGCCCTTCGCCTGCTTGATTGTGTCGGCACCTGCGTCACGAAAGAGCGGTTGCTCGAGCTCGGCGAGAAACTCGCGGACGCCTTCAGGGTTTGGCGTGTAGCCGAAATAGGCACCGGCATTCTGCCGCATCGACCGGCACGACTGCGTGCCAGCGATCGCCGCCGCGATGAGCAGCGCCGCCGCGATCATCACGCGACCGCTTGGCAGATGACTACTTCGCTGCGTCACTGCAGGCCCTCGCAAGCTCACGGTAGGCGGCGACCCACTTGGCACGCTCCTGCGGCCCGACGGGACCGCCGCTCACGCCCAGCCGGGCGACCAGAAAATCCTCAAGGGCCGTGCGGACATGCGGCTGCCGCTGCCCGATGGATTCGCCACGGCACCGGGCCTCGCGAGCGGCCACCCGCAGATCGTCAAACGCCACGCCGCTTCTCAGCCGTGGCTCTTCTTGCGTGCCGTCCCACTCGATCACCTCGGCGAGCTCGCCGCAGAGGGCTGCGAGCATGGCGGCATCGGCTGGGGCCGTCGGTCCAATAAACTGGCCTCGCAGATTGAGCCCCTCGGGGGCTGGCGGCGCGGGCGTCGGCTCGGGCCTCCGCTTTGGCATCGACCAGAAGAGCGCGATGGCCACGAGCACGCCAGCGGCGATGATGCGTGTCTTGCTCACTGGTCGCTCCCTGCCACCAGGGCGAGCGTGATCACGTCGATGGCCTTCCGAGTGGCGTCGTCCAGCGTCTTCGTGTCGGCGAGCCGTTTGCGAACGCTTGCAAGATCGGCCATCGCCTTCTGGTAGCCGACTTGCGGCTGCCTCGGAATCGAGGGCACGGAAAGCATCGACGCCCCTGCCTTCAGGAGCGGCGGCGAAAAGAGCAGCAGCAGGGCGGCACCAACAAGCAGCGACGTGATCAAGCCAAAGTCCTCCGAATGAGCGGCAGCAGCGATTCGATGGCACCACTGGCAGCCATGAGCACAAGCGACCGCACCGAGCCTCGCACGAGAATCCAGACGGGCCATGCCACGAGCGGCACGCACTTGTCGGCCACGGCGTCAAACAGCATCCCGACGGCCGCAAGCACCCACGCCTTCTTCTGCTCGCCGTCGTCCGGCAGGCTGTCGGCGGCAGAGATCACGACGCGCAGCAGGGCCACGGTCAACTCGCCAAACTCGGCGACCGTGATGCCACCGGCGGCCTTTTCCTTGGCCGTGGCGATGAACGCCCGAATCTTGTCGGCGAGCACCGGCAGATCGTTGGCTGCCGTCATGGGGGCGGATGAGATCATGTGGCGCGCACTCCGATCAGGTGAATCTCGACATCGACGGCCGAGCCGCCGCTGTTGGTCAGCGTGAGCGTGGTGGCTGTCCACCCGGCCGCTGACGGGTTAGTGCCGTACACAACGCCGCCGGGGGCGAGCACCGCCGTCAGGCTCGTGCCGAGGGCCACCGTCACCGCCGTGGTGGTCGAGAGGTTGCGAACGACGGCGGCCTTCTGCTGGGCGAGGTTCAGCGTGCCCGTGCCGGTGAAGACGTTGAGGGCAAGGGCCGTGAGGCTCACCGTGACCGTGCTGTTGGCGGCGACCGTGCGAACATCCCGCCAGTAGCGGTTGGCCTGGTCGGCGCCGCTGCCGTCGAGCATCGTGACGGTGTAATTGACTGCCGCCGTGTCGGTCACGTCCGTGAGGTTGAGCGTGTCCACGACCTTCGGCGTGAGCCGCAGCGAGCCGCTGAGAGAGAATGTGGTGGGCATTAGCCGCTGCCTCCAGATCCACCGGCAGCGGCCACGCTCGTGCCGATCAGGTAGAGCGAGTACGTCACGCTGGCGTTATTCGGGTTGGCAATGCGGATGACGCTGTTGTCGGCCGTGACCTTCCAGGCGTCGGTCTGGTTCACCGCGATCCACTCGGAGCCCGGCCCGACTTCGGCGGCGTAGACCACCGTTGGGCGGCCGGGATCGACACCCACGAGCAGACGCCGCCCGGCCTGCGTCGATTCGTTGACGATGCGGATCACCCGCAGCTGCCGGAACACGAACGGCACCGACACGTCGAGCGCCTGCTGCGATAGGTTCAACAGGTCAAACGACTCGACCTGATTGGCACCGATCGTCCGCTGGTCGGCAAACACAAGATCGGCCTGCCCCGGCCCGTTGCCGTCGGTGAGCG
>JBJTSM010000006.1:0-3380 GCA_046076685.1 Planctomycetia bacterium
GCCAGACCGTGAGCCAGGCCGTCCGCATGAGCAGCTTGTGGTGGGATTCGCTCATCGTCGCTCGCTGGGAGGATGGGAGGATGGGGGGCGGGGGCTCGCCGGGGTCCGTCGGGGCTCGGGGGCCTTCGCCCGGCCGGGAAACCCCGGTGTTCCGTTTCTTGACCTCTTGTAGCAGGCTGGTATAGTTTCGAAAAGTGGTATGTCAGGTGGGTGAACGCCAGCCCTAGCCCCGCCCGTCCGCCCGTCGGTCTTCTCGTAGGTGCAGACTGGCAGTCTGCACACCGTGGAACAACACCCGTCGAACACATTCATCACGCGCGCGGAGGAACGCCATGCGAAAATCGTTGCAGAGTCGAGTCGGGCGGCACCCGCGGAGCGGCGGCCCCGCAGGGTTTACGATCGTGGAGCTGTTGGTGGTGGTCGCGATCATCGGCACGCTCGTGGGCCTCTTGCTGCCGGCCGTGCAGATCGCGCGGGAGAGCAGCCGTCGCAGCGCCTGCGGCAACAAGCTCAAGCAGATCGGCATCGCGCTGCACAATCACCACGACGCGATCGGCCGGTTTCCCAGTTCGTTCACGTCCACGGCCGCGTATCACTTCGACGGCCCGAGCACCCGCGGCGCGCCCTGGACGGTCCGCATCCTGCCCTACCTGGAAGCGGCCGACCGGTTCGCCACGTTTTCGATGACGTCCGGCTTCCGGGGAGAATACAGTGACCCGGGGGCGACTGCCACCAACGTCAACGCCCAGTTCACCGCCAATCCCGACTTTTCCTGCCCGTCGTCGCGGGATCCGCAGGCGCTGACCACGAACTACTTCGGCGTGATGGGGGGCGGTGATTCCACGCTCGCACGCGCGACTGTGGGAACACAGACACTCTGGTTCGAAAACGGCCTGCTGTTTGCCAACTCGAAGATCCGATTCAAGGACATCACCGACGGCTCGACCGCCACCTATCTCGTCGGCGAAGGCATCTATGCGTGGACGAAGAACAACACCATCGGCTACGACAACGGCAATTCCTATTGGTCGTGGGCCAGCAACACGCGATCAGGAGCCCACAGTTGCTGCTACATTCCCTGCGTGCAGACCGGGGCGTCGGACGGGATCAACTCCCACACCGACGCCAATCCGGCCATCAGGAACTGGAACACCCCCACGGGTTCGATTGCCGACACGAGCCGAAAATTCGGCAGTTTTCATCCCAACGGCTGCCACATGATGTTTGCGGACGGCGCCGTGCAGTTCCTCGAAACGAACCTCGACATCACGGTGCATCGACTGCTCGGCCGGCGGAGCGACGGCGACGTGAACGGACGGCTGCCTTGAACCGGACGATCGTCGGACTCGCCTTCGGTGTGATTGTCGTCGTCTGCTGTCTGGCCGGCTGCAGCCGGCCGAACGGCCGCTACACGGTGGCGGGCACCGTCACGTTCGACGGCAAGCCCGTGCCCGAGGGAGGCGTGGCGATCGAGCCCGATGCGGCGGCGGGGAATCGGGGGCCGCGGGCCGAGGCGGAGATCCGCAACGGCCGGTTTCAGACGGCCTCGTCCAAGGGCGCGATCGCGGGCCCGGTGATCATCGAGGCGTGGGGCGCCGACGGCGTGGAGACGAAGGAGTCTCCGATCGGTATGGTTCTGTTCAACAACTACCGGCTGAAGATGACGTTGCCCGAGAAGTCGAGCACGCTCGACATCGCCGTGCCACGTGAAGCCGCCGTCCCTCCGCCGGGAGAACGCAAACCGTAGGCCGACCCGGTTGGGCGTCGGCCGTCCGCCCGTAGGTCTTCTTGTAGGTGCAGACTGGCAGTCTGCACACCGTGGCGTTATCAGAGGCAGGTGCGACATGCACCTCGCTCCAAACGGTCATCCCGCGGGCATGCCGAGCACCTGCGCCAGGGTCCGTAGAGCTGCCGTATGCTTCGCTGGATTTCCCGACCGCAGCTTCTGGATGTTGAGCAGTTTCCAACGCGGGGCCGGGAGCCGGTCCGCTCCCGCCACCGGAAACAGCGACCAGTCGGGATCGCCCGCCTCGAAGCTGAGGAGAAAGCTACGATCCGCGTCAGTCAGCGACGCCTGCACCAGACCGGTCAGTTCAACGAAAGTGGCTTCATGGGCTGCATAGTCGAAGGGCAGCAGCGTCATGCCTGAAAACTCGCCCTCGAAGGTCTTCCGCTGATCCTTGGCCTCCGGCGCCAAGAGTTCCACGATCGGCCGGCGGTGGCCGATGAGGTTCACGAGCAAGCCGGCTCGGACGTCGCCGTCAAATCCCTCTCCACCTTCAGCCTAAACGCCGTCTCTTCGGCAACCAGCGGCAGCAGGTCCAGCATCAGCCGCACCTGGGCCCGATACGCCTCGTTCATTCTTGCACCAGCGCCCGGGGCACGACGATCTCGTACTTCGCCACGTAGGCGCCTTTGGGGACGATGCTCCGAGCACCTTTGCCAAGGTCGATCCGGTTCCGCGCAAGCTTTGTCACCACCGGCAGTCCAGCCCGCTCGGCCAAGAACATGAAGAGCCTCTTCACCTTGACCGAGGAGCACGCCTCCAGGAGCGACTGCATCACCTGGGGCCGCAGCGTCCGCAGATTCTCGAGCAGGCCGTAGGTTTCCACGAGATCCATCCGCTCCGGTGCCAAGAGCAGGCTTTCGAGAATCGCCCGTTCCGGCGCGGAAGCCACGAGTGAGAAGCCACCGAAATCGCGAGCGCGGACAGCGACGCCGGCCGGCAGGAATTTTGAAGTCACATGCGTCACCTTTTCAGGCCAGCGATAACGCCGAAACCAGAGAGGCGGTCGCACGCCAGGCGCAGAGAACAGCCACACCTGCTCCCGCCCGAGCCGCACGAACTGACCGGCGCCCTCGGCGGTAAGGGCGGTGAGACCGCCGACGTGGACGGCCAGTCCGTCCTGTGCCTGGAGCGCGTGGAGCCCGCCTTGCCAGGTCGGGGAATCACCGGACCGCTTGAACACCCCGACCCCGACCGACTCGAGCCAGCCGCTGGCCACGTACTTCTGGGTGTGCTGCGGAGTCACCCCCAATGCCGCCAGCGCAGACCGGGTCACCACCCCATGCCGCGGCAGGGAATGGACGAGAGACTTCAGTTTGGATTCGCTGGATATACCCACGGTATATTTCTAGAATGCAAATCAAAGTAGTTGCAAGAAAATGCTGCCGCTGCGGGTAACCACGTACCGGTGCTTCTGGACGCGTTCTGGAAACAATGGATGCCGACGGCGAGCGGGTCGTAGGCATCGACGACACCCAGCGACCACTCGATCCACTCGGCCGCCTCCCGCTTGGCTCTCTCGGAGAGCGATCGCTCCTCGGTGAGTTGCCAAACAGCCTCGACGAACTCCCGGGGATCTCCGCACCGCTTCCAC
>JBJTSM010000007.1:0-8227 GCA_046076685.1 Planctomycetia bacterium
GCGGGACGAGAAACAGCGTGCCCTGGATCGGGTTCTTGCGGAAGGAGAGCGTGACGAGGCTCGTGAGATCACCCGCGATGCCGACGAGGTTCAGGGCGACGATCGCCCAGCACAGCCACGCGGCGAGCGCGTGCCGGTCGATCATGCCGCTGGCGACCGCGAGGATGATGAGGATGAACGACACCGTGTAGCTCGTCTCGCTGACCCAGGCGGTCCAGCGGCCGAGGAGGCCGAAGAACGAGCGGTAGGCGACGACCATCGACGACGATCCGCCCGGCATCGGCCGCCCGACCAGCGTGCCGAGGAGGCCGACGATCCACGAGAGCGTCGTCCGCAGCACGGCGAAGACGATGCCGGCCGCCGTGAAGACGGTCCCGGCCGGCCCGGCCATGCCGTTCTCCGCGCTCACGCTCGTGCCGCCCTGCAACGCGGCCGTCGGTCGCCGCGCCGGGGCTGCCGCACGCCGCGGCGCCGCGGGCGTCGGCGTGGTCAGCACCTTGGCCACCGGCCCGATGATGGCCGGTCCGAGTTCGGCGTTGCCCCAGTCAGACTCCGCGAGGGCGGGCACGTCGACCGGCGTGACGGGCCGGAGCTGGTAGCCGCTGCCCGTATCGGCAGAGCTGGCCGCCGGAGCCTTCGGGGCCGTCGGCAGCTGGCGTGCGACCGCCGCCCGCCAGTCGCCGGCAGTCGCCGGTATCGTGCCCGGCGTCGCCGTCGCCTGCGTGGGGGCCGGCACGATCGTCCGCTGCCCGCAGTGCCGGCAGCGGCCGGTGCGGCCCGCCGCCGCCGCATCCGCCACGAGCGTCCGCGCACAGTGGGGGCAGGCGAAGCTGATCTTCAAGGCAAAACCCTCTCGGAGCCGGGGATGCCCCCGGTGACCGTGAGGATATGACGGCCCGCGAGCGGTCTGCAAGTGTCGTCGCGGTGGCTGGCCCCGGGACAACGCCGCTCGGCTCGTGCTTCGGGCGTGCATCGAAACCTGGATTGAACGCCCTGTTCTCAGGTCATTCAGTCCCTCTTGCCGATCGTTTTTGGCCGGGCCGACGCGGCGAGTCGCTCCGGCGGCAGCACGATCTGACAGCAGCAGAGATTCAACGTGTCGCAGCGGCCGCCCTTCCGGCCGCCCTTCCGGCCGGCCGCCTTGGGAAGCCGCTCGAGCACGCCCGGCTGCATTGCATACCAGACGAACCGGCCTTCCTTCCGTCCCGTGATCAGTCCGGAGACCTCCAGCACGTGCAGGTGGTGCGAGGCGTTGACGACCGGCACGCCGAGCATGGCGGCCACTTCGCCGACGTTGTGCGATTCTTCGGCAAGAAAGCGGACGATCTTCAATCGCTCCGGCGACGCCAGCGAGGCGAGCAGTTTGGCGCAGCGTTCGGGTTGCAGGGAATCGACGGTCGGCACGGACGTTCTCGATAGCGTTGTCAGTCGACTCTCGACAAGGATTCGCAGGAGACTGCCGAAGCGCCTCCTTCGCACCTGCGCTCCCCATTTTTGCATGCACGGTGCCCCGCTGCCAAGAGACGGCACCGAGACCACGCCGGCAGGCCGAGCGGTGCGGCTGATTGCCGCGACGCGGCCGGCATGATAGCCTGCCATCGCTGCGACACTCAAACAACCATCTGAATGACAGAGGCCTTCCGATGATGCGGGACGGCAGGACACACCGCGGCTTCAGTCTCGTCGAACTGCTCGTCGTCATCGCCATCATCGGCACGCTGGTCGGGTTGCTGCTTCCGGCGGTGCAGATGGCCCGCGAGGCCGCCCGTCGCAGTTCCTGCCAGAACCGCTTCAAGCAGGTGGGCATCGCCTACCACGGCGAGGCCGCCGCCAAGGGCAACCGATTCGCACCACGAATGATCCAGGATCCGACAAAGTCGGCCGGATGGGGCATCTTCCTGCTGCCGTTCCTCGAGCAACAGGAACTCTTCCAGCGATACAACTTCGCTGCGCCGTTTTCCTACGCGAATCCGGCCTACGGCATCGATAATGCGGCGGTGTCGGCGACGGCCATCCCGGATTTCCTCTGCCCATCGGCGCCGCCGCGGACGGGCCCGTACACCTACACGTTCAATTACCCGGGCTACCCGCCGCAGACATGGCAGGCGTATGCGTCCGACCTGACGCCGCTGGCGAGCGCGAGCGACATGCTGACGGGCTACCTCGGCCTGGCGCTGACGGCCGAGCAGCGTGCCGGCGCTTTGGACGCCGATGCCCGCGTCTCCTTCGCGAAGATCGGGGATGGCACGTCGAAAACGCTGCTCCTCGTCGAGTCCGCCGGAAAAAACGATCTCTGGCAGTCGGGCAGGAAGAACGGTCAGCTGAGCGGATTCTTCGGGGGCCAAGGGGGCTGGGCCGACGCGACCAGCGGTGGCTCTCTCCTCGTGGGCAGTTCCGGCGACGGAGCCACCGCGCCCGGCACCTGCGGAATCAACTGCTCCAACGACTACGGCCTCTACGCCTTCCATCCAGGCGGCGCCACCACGCTGCTGGCAGACGGTGCCGTGCGGTTTCTCGCCGATACGGTCGACATCGCCACGCTCGTGGGGCTCGTCACCCGGGCGGGCGGTGAGAATCTTTCGACACCCTGACCGCGCCGCGCCATGCCATTCTCGACTCGTCTTCCGGTTCGTTTCGGCCTACCGGCCCACGCGGCCATCGTCATGGCAGCCCTCGTCACCGGGTGCGGCACGCGCCAGGCTGGCAAGACGACGTATCCGGTGTCCGGCTCGCTGCTCGACGCCGCCCGCAGGCCGGCCGCCGGTGCCACGGTGATCCTTCAGCCCGTCACGAAAGACGACCGCGACCCCGCCCGGCCGACGGCGACGGTGGGCGAGGATGGCTCGTTTCGGCTGACGACGTATCGCACCGGCGACGGCGCACCGGCAGGCGAGTACGTGGTGACGGTCGTCTGGCCGGAGCCGCGGAAGTCGCCGCTGGATCCGCCCGGCCGCGATCGGCTGGGGGGAAAATGGATGAAGCCCGGCCCTTCTTGCCCGAAAGTTTTCATCGGTCCGGACTCAGGCCCGCTTCTACCCGAAATCCTCCTGCCCGCCGAGCGGGCCGCACCGTGATGGCGTGGAAGATGCCGGCCCTGCTGCCTCCGCCTCGCCCGCTCACCGCACCCGCACCAGCTTCATGATCCGGCCCGCCACGTTCCAGTCCTGCACGTAGAGGTTGCCCTCCGCGTCCCAGGCCGACCCGTGCGTGCCGCTGAACACGCCCTCCACCCACTTGTCCTGCGGGACGTTGTAGTTCCGCCCCTGCGCCGGATCGGGATTGTGGCCGAGCACCGCCATGATCGTGTTGCTCTTGTCGAGGATCACGAGGCGGCCGTGCAGGTCGGGCACCGACACGAAATCCCCCTGTACCGACGCCGATGTCGGCATCCCCAGGCCCGTCACCACCTCCTCGAGGAAATTGCCGTCGAGGTCGTAGTGCACGAGCCGCCCCTTGGGCTCGTGGTTGCGGTCGCAGATCAGCAGCCGGGGCGGGTCGTAGCGGGTGTCGAGCGTCATGCCGTGGGCGGTGTTGAACTGCCGCAGCTCGTTCCCCTTGGTGCCGAAGTGCTTGAGGTATTTGCCCGTCTTGTCGAACTTGAAGACGTGGTTGCTGGCATAGCCGTCGGAGAGAAAGATGTCGCCGTTCGGGGCGACGGTGATCGCGGTCGGGGCGAATTTCTTGAGCTGGAGCCCCGACTCCTCAGGGAACGGCAGCCGCAGCACGACCGCGCCCGATTCGGCATTGAGCTTGATCCCCTCGGCGTTGGCGTTGCGGGCGCCGTAGAGATAGTCGCCGTCGGCCTCCGTGCGGATCTCGATGTCGTGGAGTTTCGTGTGGTCGCCGTCGAGGAAGCGGCGGATGAGCCGGCCGTCGGGGCTGAACACGAAGAGTCCCGCGTCGGCGCTCGTGTAGATGTTGCCGCGGCTGTCGACGGCGACGCCGCCGTGCGTCGGCCCGATCTGCGAGAGCCCTTGGGCGTCGAGACCCCATCCCGGCACGGTGTCGAACGTCATGATGCCGCAGCCCATCCGCACGGGGGCGGGCTTCGCGGCGACGGCCGCGGGCGATTCGCCATGCGCCGCAATGGCGGACAGGGTGACGAACCACGCGCTGAGAAGGATCGGTTTGATGGACATCGACGGATTCCCCTGGGGTGATGCCGCCACTCTAGCAAATCGGCCCGACGCGAGAGAAACGAGCGTCTCCCTGTCAATCCTCGTCCGACGAAGCGTCGAGCACGAGCGTGGCCACGGCCCAGGCGTCGGCCTCGGCGCAGGAAGCGCCGCGGACGGTGGCCGAACCGCGGCGAGACTCGACCACCCTGCCCGTTCGTGGATCGAGCGGCGAGCGGCCCGGCCGCACGGTCGACGTCGCCACCGCTTCGCCTGCGGCCAGTTCGATCACCTCGCCCGGCGGGCCCTTCCCATCCGCATGCCGCAGCCGCACCCGCCATTTCCCGCCGTCCGCCCGGTGGCCCCAGGCCCGCACCTCGCCGCCGAGTTCCACGAGATGATCCGTCGAGCCGATCGCCACGAGCCTGTCGCCGATCGCATCCACCGCGAATCCGGGCCCGATGCCACCGAGGTCGATCGCCAGACCGTCGAACTGCTTGCGGATCGACGGCGGCGCGGCCCGTGATTCGAGATGACGCATGCCGGCAGGCCGGCCGCCGCCCGCCGGTGCGGCCGTGATGTCGAATGCTCCCCGCGACTCGGCGTGCACCCGCCGGGCAATCTCCACGACCGCCACGAGGTCGGCCGACACGGCCACCCATTCACCCGCCGGAGCACGGTTCACCCGGCTCGCATCGGAATCGTCGCGCCAGGTGCTCAAAGCGCGATCGAGCCGCGCGAGCACCGCCTCCACCTCGCGATGCAGCTCGCCGTCGCGCAGGCCCGATACGCCGCGGGCGAGCGTCACGCGGTAGGTCGTGCCCATCGCGGGCCCGGCGAGCGTGACCACGCTTTCCTCGGCGGCCGCGGCGACGCACATGCCGCAGAGCAGGCTCCAGGGCAGCGCGACGAAGAACACAAAGAGCAACGAAAAGCGGCTCATCGGGGCCACCAGTGCATCGCCGCCGCAGCCAAAAGGCAGGCGACCATGATGCCGTCGCGCCACGTGAACCGGTCGGCACGTCCATGCAGCCGCAGATGGTCGAGCAGGGCGCCGGTGGGGCAGGCGTGGCGGCAGTAGGCCATCGGAGAGAAGCTGCTGGCCACGAGGCTCACGACGAAGAGCGCGAGGGCGGCCAGTCCGGCCACCGTCGGCAGGTAGCCGTCGAAGGGCTCGATGTCGACAAGCGCGATCGGCAGGTGGAACACGGCCGTGAGGATCGCCAGCGCGAGCAGGGCCCACGGCAGGGCGGCGAGCCACGGCCGCAGCCGCTTCGGGACCGCTCGCTTCGGCTTCACGAACCGCACGAGCAACTGCTGCGCCGCCCCGTGGGCGCACAGATGCGCGCAGTAGACGTTGCGCCGGGTCGTGGCCGGGAGTACGACGGCCGCGATGGCGAGCGCGACGAGCACCACCGCCCCACGCGGCACGCCCGCCTGCGCCCAGCCCCACAGCTGCGCCTGCGACACAAGCGCGCCAGCGCCGAAGCCGAGATACAGAAGCACGGCGATCGGCAGGGCAACTCGGCCGAACCAGCCGCCGCGCAGGCGGGTGAAGGCCGTGAGCACTCCCGCCGCGATCACGCCGAGCGCCCCGAGCCGCGGGCCGTCGAGATCCCGCGCGAGCCCGGCAATCCAGCCGGTCGCCGCGCCGCGGTCGCCGACCGCCGCGTGCCGTGCCGCGGCCTCCACGATGCCCCGCGCCACGGCCTGGCTCGTCATCGTGGCGCCACTCACCCCCTCGACGCCCGTCCCGAGCGGATCGACGCCCGCGAGCTGCTCGAAGGTCATGCCGCGGTAGACGCCGCGAAACGCCTCGTCGTCGCGGACATAGCCCACGTAGGGCTCGTTGTCGAAGCTTTCGAGCACGGCCACGCCCGCCACGCGGCCCGCCGGATCGAACCCGATCAGGGCGTCGGTCGGCCCCTGGTAGCCGATCGTGCGATCGGCCGCCGGGCTCGTCCGCAGCGCCCAGCCGAGCGGGATCCGGTCGGCCCCGAGCACGCGGATCACGGAGGGATCGCCCGCATCGGGCTCGATGGCCGCGGCGGCGGCGAAGATTTTTCGGAGATCGTCGAGCGTCGGTGTCGCATGAAAGCGGCCCCCTCCCGCCGCGCCGCCGAGCCGCAGCGTGACCGCCTCGGCGATCGCCATGCAGGTGAGGGTCGAGCCGGCGACGGCGTCGGGCCTCCTCGTGCCGGCAGTGGCAAGTTCATCCAGCGGCTTCCCGATGAACGACGCGAGAAACGTCGGATCCCGCTCGATCGCCGCCACGTGGTCGCGGGTGTCGCGGCTCGCGAGGATCTCGACGCCGGCCACCCGCAGGCCCGCATCGCAGACGACGAGCAGGTCGGTGGGGCCCGAGAAACCGATCGCGGCGTCTCCGGCGGGCGATGTCTTGAAGACCACGCCCACCCGCTCGCCCGCGGCGTCGAGCAGGTCGAGCCCGCCGCCGACCGCCGGCGAGCCGCCGCCGAGCGCCGCCGCCTCGGGGAGATGCCGCCGCATCCGCTCGATCGGCAGCGTGTCGAGCGCGGCCGCCTGCTGCCGGCCGAGCGAGGCGACGTGTTCGGCATGCACGAGCCAGACGAGCGCCGCCACGACGGCCAGGCGGCAACCGTGCATGCCGAGACGGTGGAACGAGCCTGAAGACGTTTTCATCGCGCGGCAGCTGCCGCCGGAATCTGGATCGGCGCGTCGGGCGACGTGCGGCGGGCCTGCCCCGGCAGCTTCAAGAGTTCGTCCAACTCGGCCCAGTAGCGCTCGTAGACACCCCGCGGCGTCGTGCCGTGCCTCTTCGCCACGCTGGCCGCCTTGCCCACCACCTCCCCCATCATCCCGCAGGTCTTCATCACGCGGACGGTGCCGAGGGCCTCGTGCGTGACGGAGATGCAGCGGCCGGCCATGAAGAGGTTTTCGACGTCCTTGGAATAGAAGCAGCGGTAGGGCACCGGGTAACCGTGGGTGCGGTCGATCCGCTGGTCGTGCTGGGCGATCGAGATGAAGGGATTATCGGGGAATTTCTTCGCGTATTCCTGCTTCGGGTAGTGGAGGTCGATCGACCAGGTGGAGGGCACGCAGCCGTCGGGAAATTCCCGCTTCGTGACGAGATCGTCCTGCGTGAGCACCACGTCGCCGAGGTTCCGCCGGCTCTCCCGCGGCCCGCCCACGTAGGCCACCCAGGTGAGCGCGGCGTTTGGGTGCTTGGCGGCGCCGTCGCCGTTTTTCATGGCGTTCCACGCGCCGAACACGGCCCGGAGGTTCCAGTCGCGGATGCCTTCGGCATCGGCGAGCGGATCCTTGTCGAAGCCGCTCTCCCAGAACCATTCGGCGTGGAAATTCCGCGGGTAGGGAAAATCGGCCATCGTGAGCGGCAGGGCCCAGGGCGTCGCCGGGAACGCCTGCGGCCCGGCCTCCTCCGCCCAGGTCCACATGTTGCTCATTCCCATCCGGCCCTTCGGCTCCATCACCGTCTCGGCGCCGGCGAGGTGGCCGATCGTGGCATGGCCGGTGGCGTCGCAGAAGAAGGTGCCGGTGAACACCCTCTCCCGGCTCGTTCTCGTGTCGAGGCAGCTCACGCCCGTGATCCGATTCCCCTCGCGGGCCACGGCGAAGGCGTGCGTGTTGAGGAAGAGATCGATCCTCGGCTCGGCCCGCACCACGGCCTCCTTGGTGTCGTCACCGAACTCCTCCGCGGTGCCCGGGCTCTTCTTCGCCCGGTCGGCAAACTCCTCCACGATCTCGCCGATGTGCGGATACCGGCCCCGCTTGATGTGCCCCATCGCCCAGACGCGGATCTCGCTCGAGCCGTTGCCCCCAAGCACGGCGCGGTCCTGGATGAGGGCCACCCCGAGCCCCATGCGTGCGGCCGCCAGCGCCGCGGCCATGCCGGAATAGCCGCCGCCCACGACCACGAGGTCATACGGCCCCTTCGTCTCGGGCTGGGCAGGCAGGCCGAGCGCCGCCCGCCGCCAGGCGGCGAGCACGCCCGAGTCGTTCGGCGGCGCCGACGACTCTCCCGTAAACACGATGCAGTCACAGCGGCCGTCGAACCCGGTGAGGTCATGGAGCGCCACCGGCACCTCGCCGGCGGGCACCGTGACCGTGCCGCC
>JBJTSM010000008.1:0-5351 GCA_046076685.1 Planctomycetia bacterium
TTCGTCAGGCGGACGAGAGCGAGCGACAACGGTCTGGGGAACAGAAAGCCGATAGAAGAGTCCGTGGCGGTCCACCCGGCCTGCGAAGCGGGCCGCTTCCGTTCTGTTTCTTCCGCGTGCCAACATTGACTCGCCCCATGATTTTCACTGCGTTCCGGCACACCGGCCCATCCCGTCGATCCTGCGGTCGGGCCATCGTCTTCTGGCTGGCGCTCGGTTTCGCGGCCATGCATCCCTGGCTGCCGCTGCCCGAGGCCGCTCCGCCGGTGCCGCGGGGGTCGCCCCGGAAATTCTTCGATACGCTGCTCGGCAGGCAGCCTGAGCCGGAGCCCGCGTTCATCGCGGCGCCGACTCCCCCCGGGCCGGAAGAGGTGAAGACGCTGGAGCGGATGGCAGCGGCCGCCAGGGCTGCCGCAAAACCCGCCGAGTCTGCCAGGCCCACCGAGACCACGTCCCCTGACTCGCGCGCTGTGGGCGGCGGCGTCGCCCCGGTCTCGCAGCCACCCGCGGCCCCGATCGTTTCGCGGCCCCCCACGTGGGATGAAACCGTGAAGTTCGCCGCGTCGCTGGAGAAGACGGCCCGCAAGATCGCCGCCGATGCCAGTGATCCCGCCTACAAGCCGAAGGCTACCCGGCAGGCCGTTCAGGTCGAGAAAGTCGCCGCCAAGCGAACGGCCGCCGTCTCGAAGACGGCTCCCGCGGCCTCGCGGTCGGCGGCCGCGAGCGGTGGCGGTCAGTCCGCGAACTCACGGCCATCCGGCGCTGCGGCCCCGGCCACGCCCCGCTTCGCCCGGCTGCGGTCCCGCATCGCGCAGACGCTGGCGGCCTACCAACGCCGACCCCTCAACACCGCCCAGCACACGCCTTGGGAGGTCATGCACGGCTTCATCGCCTTCGGCATCCCGACGAAGCTGCGGGTGGGCGGGCCCGGCGGCGACCCCGTGAACGCGATCGGCTGGGTCAACACCGGGGGCCGCTGCGGTGGTCAGGTGATGCTCGCGGCGGTGGGGGATCGGCTGACGGCGCTCCGCGGCATCGGGGTGCAGGGGCATTCGGCACAGTATCTCGCCATCCTGGCGCAGTGCCGGGTGGCGATGAATTCACCGATCACGGTCCAGTCGAAGACGTTCACGGTGGCCGACCTCGTGGCCGAGGAGAAACTGGCCTGCAAATCGGGCACGGAGCTCACGTTCGCCCTCATCGCACTGGCCCATTACCTGCCGACCGACGCGGAGTGGACGGCCCGTGACGGCAAGACCTGGTCGCTCGAAAAGCTGGTGGCGGAGGAGATCGAGCAGCCGATCCGCGGAGCGCCCTGCGGCGGCACGCATCGCCTGTTCGGCCTCGCGTACGGCTGCCAGCGACGGCTGCGGGCCACGGGACAACTCGACGGGGTCTACCTGCGGGCCGACAAGTTCGTCCGCGACTATCAGCAGTTCACGCTCACGAAACTGCAGAACCGCGACGGCTCGTTCAGCACCGAGTGGTTCAAGTATCTGGCCGACCGCGAGGACGACATCGACCGCAAGATCCAGACGACAGGCCACATTCTCGAGTGGCTCGTGGCTTCCCTCGAACAGGAAGAGCTGTTCCAGCCCCGGGTCACCGCGGCGGTGGAGTTCCTCTCCGCGGCTCTGGCTCGCGAGCCCTCCCGGGACTGGAAGATCGGCCCGCTCGGCCATGCCCTGCATGCCCTGACGATCTACCAGGAGCGGGCGTGGGGCACCGTGCTGCCGGGCGGAATCGCCGCATTCCACGGCGCGATGAAGGCCGACCCGACCAGGGTGGCGGCGGACTCACAGCTGGCGAAGCAGCCCGCCGCGGAGAAGCCGGCGGATGCGGGCTCGCTCCGCTCCTCCACGCGGCGATGACGGAGCGGTCTGCGAACGGTACGGCATTCTTGAACCGGCAGGGGTGAACCCGTAGGCTTGCGGGGCAGAGCCTTGTGCTGCGGGACCGGCCGGAGGTCCCTCTCGCGGCACCGTGTCGGTCACGGGAAGGAATCTGTTCAGGATACAGCCCGATGACGACCGTCAACCTCACACCGCAGTTGGAACAGCTCCTCGACGTGGCCGTGCGGCTGCACGAGGCGACGGCGTCGGAGGCGCTGCTGCTGCTGGTCGAGCAGCGGCTCGACTGGGAGCGGATCCGGAGTCTCGCGGGAGCGGCTCCCGTGCTGGTGGCGGCCGATGACGACTCCCATCTCGCGCACGTGTCCGAGCACGGGCTGCGGGGCGTCCGCCTCGACGTGGCCGGCCTGCCGGTGCACGAGCGTCTGACGCAGGCGCTGCTCGAGTGCGTGGCGGCCGAATTGATCGCCCCGGAGGCGCAGGTGGTGGCGGTCTACAGCGGCTTCGAGGCGGGCACGATCGACTCGGTGAGCGTGCTGCGGCTGGAGGAGCATCTCGGCCAGCTCACCAGCCGTGACCTGCGCAATCTCGAAACCAAGGTGCCGCTCGAGACGCTCAAGATGGTGGTGGATCTCGCGGTGGAAATCGGCCGCGAGGGCCGCGAGGGGAAGCCCGTGGGCACGCTGTTCGTCGTCGGCGACACGCGGAAGGTGATGCAGTCGAGCCACAGCACGGGATTCGACCCGGTGCGAGGCTACAGCCGTTCGGAGCGCAAGCTCACCGACCCGCGGGTGCGCGAGGGCATCAAAGAGATCGCCCAATTGGACGGCGCGTTCGTGGTGGGAGCGGACGGAACGGTGGAGGGGGCGGCCCGCTACATCGACGCCTCCGCCGAGAACGTGTCGGTGGCCAAGGGGCTGGGCGCCCGCCACTGGGCGGCGGCCGCGATCACCCGACGGACGCGGAGCGTGGCGGTGGCGGTGAGCGAGACGAGCGGCACGGTGCGGATCTTCCAGAACGGCGAGGTGGTGCTGCGGATCGAGCCCTTCCGCCGCGCGATGAAGTGGAAGGATTTCGAGTACGAGCCGCCGAGCGGCGACTGACGCCGGCCGGGGCGGTTCGGGGCTGCCCAGTCCCCGTCGCCGGACGTTCGCTACGGCCATCCTGGCCTCCGCTCACTCGATGCTGACTGCGCTCCGGCATCCTGCCTGCGCTGGTCAGCAACGCCGGCTCCCGGGGACATGGGCAGCCCCGAACCGTCGCGTCAAGTCGTGTGAGGCGGGTATGCTTGAGCGCTTTCTCCGGAACCGTACATGTTCCCCACCCCCGCCGACTCTGCCGCGTCCGAGCCTGACCTGCGCGGGAAGACCGTCTGGGCGATCGATACGCTCTCGCGGGTCTACCAGCTGTTTCATGCGCTGCCGGAGATGGCCTCGCCCGATGGCACGCCGGTGTCGGCCGTGTTCGGCTTCACCCGCGACCTGCTCGACATCATCGAGAAGAAGAAGCCCGACTATCTGCTCTGCGCCATCGATGCGCCCGGCCCCACGTTCCGGCACGAACGCTTCGAGGCCTACAAGGCCACCCGCGCGGAGATGCCCGCCGATCTCGTGCCCCAGATCCCGCTCATCCGCCGGCTGCTCGACGTCTGCGGCATTCCCTGCCTCGAACAGCCCGGCTTCGAGGCCGACGACCTGCTGGCCACGCTCGCCGTGCGCACGGTCGCGGCCGGCGGCGAGTGTGTGATCGCCACGTCCGACAAGGACGCGAGGCAGCTGCTCGGCGACCACGTGCGGCTGCTCAACCTCCGCAACAACGCGGTTCTCGGGCCGGCCGAACTGCTGGACGACTGGGGCATCCGGCCCGACCAGGTCGTCGATTTCCTCTCGCTCGTGGGGGATGCCGTCGACAACGTTCCGGGGATTCCCGGCATCGGCCCGAAGATCGCCTCCGAACTGCTCAAGACCCACGACACGCTCGACCGGCTCCTTGACCATGCCGACGACGTGGCCGGCGCGAAGCGGCGGGAGAATCTGAAGCTGCACGCGGCGACCGCCCGTGCGGGGCGGGAGCTGATCCGGCTCGACACGGCCGTGCCGATCCAGATTCCCTGGGAGGCCGGCCTCCGCCATCGGCCCGACGCCGCGGCGCTCGCCGAATTCCTGAGGGAGATGGGATTCAAGAGCCTGCTGTCGAAGGTGCTCGAGACCGCCGGCACGAAGTCGCCCCGCGGCGGCGCGGCGCCGGCTGCCTTTGCGCCGCCACCACGCCGCCGCGACCAGCAGACCCTGCTCGATCTCGACGGCCCCGATCCGGCGGCACCGCAGCCGGGCGGCGCCGCCTCCGCCGTGCCCGCCGCGCACGAGGAGCCGGCCGACGAGGGAGCCGTTTCGAAGCTCGTCGCGCGGCTGCGGGCTCAGGCCCCCGTCGCGATCTGTTGCGTGCGCGGCCGGAGCACCGGCGGAGCGGTGACGAACATGTCGCCGCTTTCCGGGCTGGCGGTGGCCGGCGCCGACGTGGCTGCCTGGATCGAGGCGGATCGGCTCACGGCCAGTCCTTCGCTGCCCGGCCTGCTCGCCGACCCGGCGGTGCCCAAGACCGGCCACGACCTCAAGCGGCAGACGCTCGCCCTGCGGGCGGCGGGCGTCGAACTGGCGGGTGCCGCGTTCGACACGATGCTCGCGGCGTATCTGCTCGAGGCGGGCGAACGGAACCTCGGTCTCGCGGAGGTGAGCCTGCGGCACGGCATCGACCCGGCCGTGGTCGCGGCGGCGCTCGCGGGCGCCGGCGGCGAGGTGCTCGACGAGCCGACCGCGGCCGCGCAGGCCGTGGCGGCCTGCCGGATCGGCCGGGAACTGGCGACACGGCTGCCGGCGGCCCTCGCGGAGGCCGGGCTGTCCGAACTCTTCGCCGACGTGGAGATGCCGCTGGCCGGCGTGCTCGCGGGCATGGAGCAGCGGGGCGTGCGGATCGACGGCGGCGTGCTCACATCGCTGTCGGCGGAGTATGCCGGGAAGCTCGCCACCCTCGAGGCGGAGATCCACCGGCTGGCCGGGCATCCATTCGCGATCGCCTCCCCGCTGCAGGTCCGTGCCGTGCTCTTCGACGAACTGGGCCTGCCCGTGGTGAAGCGGACGAAGACGGGCCCGAGCACCGACGCCGAGGTGCTCGAGGAGCTCGCGCCGTTGCATCCGTTGCCCGCGTTGCTGCTCGAGCATCGCAAGTATGCCAAGCTCAAGAGCACCTATGTCGACAGCCTGCCGATGCTCGTGGAGCCGACCACCGGCAGGATCCATACGTCGTTCAACCAGACCGTCACGGCCACCGGCCGGCTCAGTTCGAGCGATCCGAACCTGCAGAACATCCCGATCCGCACGGTGGAGGGTCAGCAGATTCGCGCCGCCTTCCTGCCCCGCGAGCCGGGCTGGCGGTTCATCGCCGCCGACTACTCGCAGATCGAGCTGCGGATCCTCGCCCACCTCTCCGGCGACGAGGCGATGC
>JBJTSM010000009.1:0-2659 GCA_046076685.1 Planctomycetia bacterium
GTCGACGTGTGCGCGGATGAAACGATCGCCCTGCTCGACGAGGCTGTCGGCGTCGGTCCGGGTTGAATACTCCCTCACCAGCCGCAGCCGCGGCTCCACCGGCTGCGAAGTGACGACCAGCGCGATCAGGTCGAGAAACGCGGCCTGGGCGCGGAGGGCGTGGCCGGCCCTGCGGTAGTAGACGTGCCGGCTCACCTGCGCGAGATGGTGGGCGACCAGCTGGTCGGGGTCGAGCAGGTGGCAGAACCCGCCGTCGGCGGTGAGTTCGAGGAACGACTGTTCGAGCCGTCCGGCGAGTGAGAAGATCACCCACGATTCGTACTGCGAATGACCCTTTGTCTGCCACTCCAGATACCGCTGCTTCGGACGGTAGAGGGCGACGGTGCCAGCCTTGCGGGTGAACGGGGCGCCGCGGCCGATGCGTTGCCGCTGGTCGCTGTGGATCGTGTCGATCACCCAGCCCGGCCACCGCGACGGCACCCAGCGGCTCTTCGGAAAGGGCGTGAGCCCGTCGTTGGCCGACGTCAGCACGGCTTCGAGTCGCTGATCCTGCAGGGTGAGGTGGCCGCCGAGTCGCATGATTGAGGCCGAATGTACCACGGGCCCCTCGGGCTGGTCGTCCGCACAGAAAATGCCATGCCCGCCGCAGGATTTGCCATTCCTCGGCTGGTCGTGGCCGCGCAAGATCAGGAGCATGAGATACCCGATCCCGCTCCTGTTGCTCGTGGCCTGTCACCTCCTGCGGCAGGCTGCCGCCGCCGCCGACACGGTCGAGATCCGGCCGGTCGTCGTTCGCGAGGCCACCGCGGGGAACGGATCGGTCGGAATCGAATACCGCTCCGGTGAGATGCTCGTGGCCCGATCCGCGGCCGAGGCCCCGGCGGGTGTCGCCTTGAAACTGCCCGGCGGCCGGTGGCAGCCGGTGCGGTTTCACGCGCAGGCGGAGCAGGGCAAGGGGATCGTCTTGGGCCCGGAAAAGGTCGGCCCGCTCACGTTCCGCTGGTCGCTCGAGCAGAAGACGCCGGCGCTCGTCGAACGCGTGCTCGAGGTGTGAGCGCCCACCACAGCCAGCCTTGACCGCCCTGATAGCCTCGCGGGTTGACACTTTTCAACCCGTTTTCAAGGAGGCGACTCATGGCTCGAGCGGCAGACCCGCGGAAGTCCGCGGTATGGCAGCGACGGTTGCAGCGGTTCACGACTTCCGGCACGACGGTGTCCAAGTTCTGCGATCGGGAGGGCGTATCAATCGCCGCCTTCCACTACTGGCGGCAGAGGCTCGGGCAAGTAAAGGCTGAGCAGGTCACGTTGTCCGCGGCACCGGTCTTCAAGCCGGTGGATCTGTTGAGCCAGCGGGCTGTCGTTATTCGGTTCGCCGCAGGCGGCGTGATGGAGATCCCCGGCGACCGGCCCGACCTCGTTCAGGCGGCGATCGCGGCCATGGCTGCGGAGCCGCAGCCGTGCTGAGCATCGCCCC
Organism: Planctomycetia bacterium; assembly: GCA_046076685.1. Taxonomy (GTDB): domain Bacteria; phylum Planctomycetota; class Planctomycetia; order Pirellulales; family UBA1268; genus CAMCQY01. Next base: position 1,475 of record JBJTSM010000009.1, read on the forward strand.
GCCGCCGACAATCTATCTTCATTCCGGCGCGACCGACATGCGGAAGAGCTTCGACGGGCTGTCGGGAATCATCCGCGGCAACTTCGGCGGTGATCCTGCGGACGGCAGCCTGTTCCTGTTCGTGAACAAGCGACGGGATCGGATCAAGGCGCTCTGGTGGGACGGCGACGGCTTCGTGCTCTGGTACAAGCGGCTTGAGCAGGGGACGTTCGAGACGGTGCCGTCTCGGAGTGGTGAGGAGCGGGTACGGATCGACTCGACGCAACTCGCCATGATCCTCGGCGGCGTGCGACTGGAGACGGTGGAACGACGGAAGCGATACCGTCGCAGGCTCGTCTGACAAAATTCTTTCACGACTCCGAAAAAAGCACTTGCGCTTTGCCGAAGGGGTCATTATGTTGCGGGCATGACGAAAGAAATCGTGCTGCCGAACGATCTCGCCGCGTGCCACGCGATCATTCGCAGTCAGGCTCAACAGCTTGAGGAGGAGAAGGCGAGGGTCGCCAAGCTCCAGGCAGAGCGGGACGCCGCCCTGCAGTTCGCCTTCCGGAAGAAGATCGAACGCTATCTGGCCGATCCGAAGCAGTTCGTGCTGGATTTTGGCGACACGCCCGACATCGTCGATGCGGCCGAAGGGATCGCGGACGCCGCCCTCGAAACGATCGAGGGCTACGAGCGTCGCAAGCAGGCCAAGGCAAAGTCGCGCAACGAACAACTTCCGGCCCACCTACCGCGGTACGAGGTGAAGCTCGACGTACCTGAGAATCAGAAGACCTGTGCGACGCACGGCGAGCGGCAGGTGATCGGCTACGACTGGCAGGAGACCTTGGAAGTCGTTCCGCCGAAGCTGATCGTGCGTCGCACCGGCATTCCCAAGCTGGCTTGCCCGAAGGCTCCTGAGTGTGGTGTGGTCGAGGCAGCCCGGCCGGTCGGGCTGGTCGAGGGCAACAGGTACGACACGAGCGTCGCGGCCGAGATCATGGTCGCGAAATACGCGTACCACATCCCGGTCTACCGCCAGCAGGATCTCTTCGCCTCCCACGGCTGGACACCCGCCAGGAGCACGCTCTTGAACGTCCTGGAGGCGGCCGCGCATCTGATTCGCCCTCTCATAGCGCACCTCCGGGAGGTGGTGCGGGCGGGACCGATCATCGGCACCGACGACACGACGGTAACGCTCGTCGT
>JBJTSM010000010.1:0-4758 GCA_046076685.1 Planctomycetia bacterium
GGGAGGCGGCGCGGCGGATGAGTTGCAGCAACAACCTCAAGCAGCTGGGGCTCGCGCTGCATGGCTTCGAGGACATCAACCAGTGCTTTCCGCCGGGAAACTATGTTGGGACGCAGAACTGGCCGTTCAGTTGGATCGCCGGAATTCTCCCGCAGATCGAGGCGACGGACACCTACACGCAGCTCGGTTGGCAGAACCTCTGGACGACAGGCGCGGACGTGGGCTTCGGCGGCGACTCCACCACCGCGGCCAACGCGATCAGAAACTTTCGGTCATCGATTCTCTCCTGCCCGTCGTGCCCCATGCCGAGAACGGTGCCGAGCAATACCAGCCCGGGCAACTGGACGGGCAGGGGGGGCTGGTTGATCCCATCCTATGTAGGCGTGTCGGGGGCGAGTGACAACGGGTTCTCCACTCGAAGGGACCGGTGCCCGGGCGCAGGGTCTCACGGAGCGTCGGAATGGTATCGAGACAGCCAGTGTTTCAATGGAGCGCTCGCTCAAACCATTTACCGGAATTGGGCGCCGGTGACCCCTCCTGACCCGTCACCAAACCCTTACAAGACCGGACAAGTCCACAGCTATGGCGTGAAGCTGCGCAACATCACCGACGGCCTGTCGAAGACGATCGCCATCGGCGAACAGTCGGGCTGGGGCGTGGATTCGAGTGGCAACCAGAATCAGTGCCGCTCCGCTTCGGACGGCCGCTGGGCGGCGAGCGGCTACGAAGGCCGGATGTCCAACATCACACGGATCAGCGAGCCGCTCGGTTCGAAGACCTGTATCCACGCATGGGAAGGTTACACCGATGTCGAAGGGAGGATCGGATTCCGTTCCGCCCACGGGGGCGGGGCGCAGGTGGTGTTTGCCGACGGCAAGGTGCTCTACCTGGAGGAGACGATCGACTTCACGATCTATAAGTCTCTCGCGATCCGCGACATCGCCACGTATGGGTTCTACACGAAGGTGATGCCATGAGCAGGCATCCGCTCATGACACAGGAGGCCGTGGCTGCCGGCCCGCGACGGTATGTCGCCGCCCTGATCGCGATCATGGTGATCGCGGCCGCCGCCGGCTGTGGCCGGTCCGACATGGGCCGGGTCTCGGGTGTGGTCACCTACAAGGGCGCACCGGTGGCCGACGCGATCGTGAGCTTCAAGCCGAAGAATCGGCCCATGGCGATCGGCCGCACCGACGAGTCCGGCCGATTCACCTTGAATACGTTTGCCAAGGGGGACGGAGCCGTGAAGGGGCCAAGTCAGGTGCGGATCGAGCCCTGGGCCCCGGCGCCGAACACGTTTCCCGAACCCGGGCAGAAGCCGGCGCCGATCAAGGAGCCAGAACGCCCCGACATCCCGAAGAAGTTCCGCCAGGAAGACACGTCGGGCCTCACGGTGGAGGTGATCGGCGGCAGGCGCAACGAGTTTTCATTCGAACTGGCGGAGTGACAGTCGCATGGAGAAACCCGCGGATGGTGATGGTGGGCGTCATCCCCTCGCCGGGGACTGGCTCCTTTCGCGCAGCAAAGGTGCCTGTCCCCGTTGACCAACCCAATGATCCCCCGGCTCGCGCCGGGGGTGACCTGCCCCCCTTAAACGAGGCCACTCCGGGAGCGAGAATCTCGGGTGGCCGCAACCAAGGGAGGGCAAGAAATGCCACGAGGAAAGGCGGAGCAGGCGGAGGTCATCATCCCCAAGCGTCGTTAGGTCGAAGTTGAGCTGGGCAGGGGCAAGACCGTCGCCGAGGCTGTGAAAAAGATCGGCGTGACAGAGCAGACCTACTACCGCTCGAAGAAGAAGTACGGCGGTCTTCGGATGGACCAGGCGAAGCGGCGTGAGGCGGTCAACCACGTGCGTGGCGTGTTTGGCCGTGATCACGACCGCGCAAGGGTCGCCGGTTGAGGCGGACGTGATGGGCGAAGCCATCCCGGAGCGTTACAACTCCTCCAGCACGCTGGTCATCGACGTGAAACCCGGTGCCAATCGTGTCGACCTCAAACTCGACCGTTGAGCCCGATCCGACCGCGGTCGCCGCGGCTGCCGGGGGCACGCGTCTCCGGCCGTCGGCTTGTCCGTTCACCGGCATTTTGATTGACAAAAAAAGGGGGGGGGTAGTCTTCTCGGACGAGCGGCGGGTCGTTGGGCCGTGCAAAACTCATCAGGCACCCGCACGTCGTCCTGACTCCGGAGCGATGCCGATGCGAACGCACCGTCTTCATGCAGGCCGTGGCTATCGGCCGCATGGTTTGAAACCTGGGTTTACGCTCGTCGAGCTGTTGGCGGTGATCGCCATCATCGGCACGCTCGTCGGCCTCCTGCTGCCGGCGGTACAGATGGCCCGCGAGGCGGCGCGGCGATCGACGTGTGGGAACAACTTCAAACAGCTGGGGCTGGCCCTGCACACCTTCGCCGACGCCAACCAGGCCTTTCCGCCGGGCGAATACCAGGGCGCCGGCGGCCAGAAATACAGCTGGATCGCCGGCATCCTTCCCTATCTCGAGGCCCGCGAGACGTTCGACCGATTGGATTGGAGAGATGTCTGGGGAAGCACCGCAAATCTCGGGCTCGAGATCTGGGGCAGCGGGACGAACCAGGCCGCCTTCCGGGATTTTCGGTCGGCGACACTCGTCTGTCCTTCGAGCCCGATTCCGATGATCACGTCGAGCAACAACAATGGCGGCGGGGTTTCGGCCGCGGGGCATCTCACGGCAAGCTACGCGGGCGTGGCCGGCGCGAGTGACGCATCCTTCGGCCGGTCGCCCGACAGGTGTGCCGGAGGCGCCGCCAGTTGCACCAACGGCGTGCTGAGCCGGCCGAATCAAGTCAGCTCCACCAGCCGCCCGTTGCACAACCAGGGCCTGAAACTGGCGAGGATCACCGACGGCTTGTCGAAGGTGCTCGCGATCGGAGAGCAGTCGAGTTGGGGGATGGATATTAGCGGCAATCTCAACGAGTGCCGCGCCGGCACCCGTGGCGGCTGGGGGTGTGCCGGCAGCAGCGACAGGTCGATAAACATCGTGAAAGTCGTCGATCCGATCGGCACGGTGACCTGCGGCAATACTTCTCAGAGGGTCAGTGAGTCCGACACCACCGCCTTCCGCTCGTCGCATGGCGCCGGAGCGCAGTTCGTGCTTGCGGACGGCGCCGTGATCTGGCTCGACAGTTCGATCGACATCAATACTTACAGAACGCTAGCGATCCACGACACGAGCGGCGGCACCAGTCTCAAGGTTATGCCATGACCCGGCGTGGCGTCACCACCGCCGGACTCGCCGCCTTGAGCTGTCTACTCCTCCAAGGGTGCGGCGGCCGCGGCGACATGGGGCGGGTCTCGGGCACGGTGACCTACCGGGGGCGGCCGGTTCCCGATGCCGTCGTCAAGTTTTCACCGCTGCAAAAGCCGCCGGGGCTGGCGCGGACCGACGCCGCAGGCCGCTACACGCTGAACACGCTCCGCAAGGGGGACGGCGGGTTTACGGGCACGAGCGTCGTCACGATCGTGCCCTGGGTGGAGCCGTTTGATTCGATCGCGGGAGGGACTCCGCCGCCCGAGCCGCCGAGGCCCGACATTCCAGAGCGGTACCGTGAGCCCGCGACGTCGCCCCTCAGGGCGGAGGTCGTCGCCCGCAAGGACAACGTCATCGACCTCGAGCTGGATTGAGTTGCCGGTCCGCCGGAGTCGAAACAGGTCCGGAGCGGCCGTGGATCGGCTGCTGGAACAGACACCGGCCCATGCTCCGAAGCAACCGGCCCGCTTTCCCAGGTTTCGTGGCGGTGACCGACGCCGACGTCGATGCCCTTCTCGCCGACGTGCGAGAGGTGGCGGCGACGATTCCTACAGGCAGCTTCCCCCGCCCGGCAGGCGACGCCTGAGGAAATTCATCCGCTGTTCGATCGGCATCGCCAGCCGACGGGCGATGAGCTCGTCGAGTTGCCGATCGCTTTCTTTCGCCAGGGTTGCCAGCGTCGCGCGGCGGTTTCGCTTCGGCTTGCGCGTGGGCGGCTGGACTCGAGCCGCGGATTTTCGACGGGTCTGCTTTGCGGCCATGGGATGGATCCGAGATGTGGATGTCGAAAGATCGTACGCTGCGGAGGCTATCGATTCCTCTCACGAAGGGCCCGGAGCGTTTTTTCGAGGATCGGAATGACGGCGCGGTCGCGGTCGCGGTCGGCAGCCTTCTTGCTCTTGATGATATCGTCGAGCGCGGCCACGAGGACGGTGCACCCGCCGACGTCGCGGCTCTCGGCCCGGCTTTTCAGGCTGGCGAACGACCGCACCCCGTGGATGACCGGCATGAAGTCGGCCTGCAGGCCGGTGTCGTCGTCGACCATGCGGTAGAGCTTCGACACCGGGTAGTAGGGCCGCAGGATAACGGCGCCCAGCGCCTTGGCCACCGCCTTCAACTTCTTGAGGTTGGCGGGCGTGTCGCGAAACAGAAAATCGAAGCCGAGCGTGGTGACGGGCGCCCCGTGCAGTGCCGCGGCGGCGTTACCGATCAGAATCGTCTCGAGACGCTCGTCCGCGCACGCCGCGAGCAGTCTCGAAAGCAGGGGCGTGGCGTTCATGGGCGGCGGACTCCTTCACTTCCGGGGGATGCCGAGCCGTTCGGTGAGCCATACCTCGATGACCGGCCGCGTCGTTACGCGGCAGCGTAACGGACGACAAGCTCGGCGGCCTCGAAAGGATAGCCCGGTCAATGGCACTTCCTCAATGGTCCTCCGGCCGATGAGCGACTCGTGAGCCTCGGGAGGAGCGGCCC
>JBJTSM010000011.1:0-4111 GCA_046076685.1 Planctomycetia bacterium
CCGGGTTGCTTGCCACGCGGCTTGCGCGCGGTGTCGCCAAGGACGCCGATCGTGACCGGATCGTGGCCGCCAGTGCGCAGCTCGAGGAACTCGTCCGGCTCGTGTCGGGGCCGCTGTCGGCCGCACGGGAGGGGGAGCCGCCGGTGGTGCCGGCGGATCAGGCCAAGGCCTTTGCCGCCGCGACGACTGCCGCCGATCAGCGGGCCGCGCTCGACGCCGCCGTGCCGGCCTGTGCGGCCCTTCTGCCCGTGCTCGAAGCCGCGGCCGGCCGGCTGGGTGTTGATCCCGCGACTCAGGAACTCGGTGTGGAGCAATGGCTCGCTGACCTCGGTCCCGGGGATGAGCAGCAGGGCCGCCGCAATGTCTATGCCCTCTGGATCGATCTGCAATCGGACGACGCCGACATCGACGAGCCGCGGTTGCTCGCCCATGCGGTGGCCCTCGAACGGCTGAACGCCGGCGGTGCGTTCACCGTGCCGTCGGCCGGCGAAAACGGTTCCGGCAGCCTGCGGCTGGCGACCAGCCTGTCGAGGTTCGCCGATCAGGCCGCGGTCGTCCGCGGTGCGATCGCGAGCGACGCGATCGACGATCCGACGCTGGCCGAGGCTGCGTGGGTCAGGCTGCGCGAACTGGCTTTCCTGATCGCCCGCGAGTCGGTGCCGGCAGGAGGTCTGCCGCCGGACTTTCTCGCGAACCTCGAGCGTCTGCGGCCGTGGCTGCCCTCGCCGGACCGCCTCGAATCGCTCGTGCCTTCGCTGACCGCGTGGGAGCGCGAGGCCCGCACGTTGGCGGCGGGATTCACGGAGCCCGCGCGGCAGCGGCTCGCCGTGCTGGCCGAGGAAAGGGCCGGCTGGCCCGCCGAGGCCGTCGCGGCGCTCGACGCCTATGATCGTGATCTTGCCGCCCTTGCCGGCGCGCTTGAAACGGATCTTACCAGCGACGACCTGCATCGACGGCTGCCGCAGTTCGACGCCCGGCTGGCGGTCACCGCGGCCGCGCTGCTCGAGCGGCTTGCCATGGCCGAGGCGGCGCGGCTGCAGGCCGTCGGGCCCGAAGTCGGCGTCGACAGGCTCGCGACCGCGTGGGTCGCCGTCGGCAAGCTGCGCGAGCACCTGGCCAATCGCGTGGGGGCCGTCTCCTCGCTCGGCGCCGCGACGTCGAAGCGAGTGGCGGTCGATCCCAAGGCTGCGGAGCGGACCCTGGCGGCCGGCAAGGCGAAGGTCTGCACCGAGCATCGCGGGCTCGTGGCCGAGGTTCGCCGGCTGTGCGATCCCGCCGGCACGCCGGCGGAGCGGCAGGCCATCGTGCAGTCGCTCGGCATCGGGCACGTCGTGGAGAAGGAGCACAAGGCGCTCGAGGCGGCGGGGGGAATCGCGACGGGCACGCCGCCGCCCGCTTCCGCCTTGCTCGGGCTGCCCTCGGCCGAGGGCGTCGGCGTGGCGATGTTCTGGGAACGGGTGCTCGACGGAGTCGCGAAGGTGCAGGCGACGGCCGGGGGTGGCGACGCGGCCGCCGCCGAGCGGGCTCGTGAGGCGGTCGACTCGCTGATGAAGGCGGTGGGCGCACCGCCCCAGCAGGCCCGTGGCCTCGCGGACTGGCTCGCGCAGCCTGCGGAAACGGCCGGTGGCGATAGCGCCCGCAACGTCGGGGAGCTTGCCGAGACCGCGACCGATCTGGCGACACTCGCCCGCCCGCCCGCCGTCTATCCTGCGGACCTGCGGCTTTCGCAGCAGTGGCAGGCCGTCTGGCGGCAACGCTTCGCGCTGGCGGAAGATGCCGCCGCCCGCAACCCGCTGACCTGGGCCATCACCGAGGTCGAATGGCTGCGTCGCAAGCGGGAGGCGGCGGCCGCCAACGTCGGTATCGGGAGCCTGCAGGTGGCGGCGGAGGATGACCTCGCCGCCCTCAAGCTGCCCAAGCACATCATGCTCGAGTTGCGGCGGGCCCGCGAGGGCGTGATCCCGGAGCTTCACCGCGACAGGAGCCACACCTACATGTCCACGATCCTGGAGAAGGCGCGATGATGCGGACACGACTTGGGATCGCGATGCTCGCCCTGCTGCTCGTCGCGGGATGCATGGCCCGATGCGGCCAGGCCGCGACGCCGGCCGAGACGCACCACCGCGAGGTGCGTGGGCAGATGACGACGCGGGGCCTGTCCTATCTGGCGTCGATCCAGCGGCCGGATGGCAGCCTGGGCGACGCGCGGCAGAAGAGCGTGACGTCGCTCTTCATCCTGGCCTGCCTGGCGGCGGGGCACGGGCCCGACGATTCCGAGTACGGTGCCGCGCTGCGGCGGGCCGGCGATTGGATGCTCGCCAACAGTCCGCAGTCGTTTCTCGGAGGGAGTGAGGAGCCCAACGAGGATCATGCGCTGGCGGCGACCGCGGTTGGCGAACTGGCGGGAGCGGAGATCGAAGCCGCCCGCAGCCTCGCGATCTACCGGAAGGCCAGGGCCGCCCTGGAGGCGTCGCTGCAGCTGCAGGACAAGCAGCCGAATGCCGCGACGGGCGGCGGTTGGCGGCCCGACGATCGGACGCGGACGAACGACCGGCTGCTCACGACCTGGTTCCTGCTGCATCTCCACGGGGCACGGCTGCGGGACGAGCCGATCCCCAAGGGCAGTATCGACCGGGCTTCTGCGTTCGTGATCCACAGCCAGAACACCTCGGGCACGGGGGAGGGACGCGGCGGGTTTTCGGTCGATGCGGCCGGTCTGCCGGTGCGGAGCGTGACGGCGGCGGGCGCATGGGTGCTCATGGTGCAGGCCGATCCCGCGGCGGCCGACCGGCTCTCGCTCGCGCGGCAGTGGCTGGCGTCCCACCCGCCCCGCTGGCAGGGGCCGCACTTCTACGAGGCCAACTTCTTTGCGGTGCGGGCGCTGGCCGGCAGCCGGCCGTCGCCCGATGACGGTGTCTACGAGGCCTATTGCTCCCGGCTCGTGCGGCTGCTGCGGGAGCGGCAGGATGCCGACGGCGGCTTCCCGTTTCCACCGGGCCATGCCCAGGCGCGGCTCGCGATGGGCCGGGGCTACTCGACGGCCTTGGCGATTCTTGCGCTCAACGTCGACCGCGGCTGCCTGCCACTCGATGCGGTGGCCTCCATGGAGCCGGCGGCGCGGTAAACTCCGAACCATCGGAGATCGCCCGTGAAGGTTGTCAGCTTCTTGGTCGTTGTCGTCGTGCTCGCGACGCTGCTCGGGAATCCTCCGGCTCCGGCTGCGGAGCCCGGCCGGCCGCCGAACATCGTCTGGCTCATCGTCGAGGACATGAGCCCGTGGATCGCCGCCTACGGCGACCAGACCGTCCCCACGCCGCATCTCGATCGGCTCGCCCGGGAGGGCGTCGTCTACGAAAACGCCTTCGCCACCTCGCCTGTCTGCGCCCCGTCCCGATCGTCATTGATCACCGGAATGTTCTGCGCCCGGATCGGCACGACGCACATGCGGAACAACGTCGCACGGCGTGTCGCCCGCGACCGAGCCGTGGGTGATCGGCACGATGATGAACGTGACATTCCGGCCTACGAAGGGGTGCCGCCTGCGTTTGTCCGCTGCTTTCCGGAGTGGCTGCGGGCCGCCGGCTACTGGTGCGTGAACAACGCCAAGAAGGACTACCAGTTCGAGGAGCCGGTGACCGTGTGGGACGAGTCGAGCGACACCGCCCACTGGAGGAATCGTGGTTCTGACCAGCCCTTCTTCGCGGTGTTCAATGACGGAGAGACCCACGAGAGCCGGGCCTTTCCGGAGGTCTCCCGCTCACCGCAGGCCGTCGATCCCGCGCAGGTGCCTTTGCCCCCCTTCTACCCCGACACGCCGCGCGTGCGCGATGCGGTCTCCCGCACCTATGACAACATCGCCGCGATGGACGCCTGGGTGGGTGCACGGCTCGACGAACTCGAGCAGGCCGGCCTGCTCGACTCCACCGTCGTCTTCTTTTTCAGTGACCATGGTGTCGGCCTGCCGCGGGGCAAGCGGTCGTGCTTCGACACGGGCCTCCGCGTGCCGCTCATCGTGCGGCATCCCGGGGCGATCGGGGCCGGCGCCCGCGAGGCCCGCGTGGTCAGTTTCATCGACTTTGGCCCCACGGTGCTCTCCCTTGCGGGCATCGAG
>JBJTSM010000012.1:0-3100 GCA_046076685.1 Planctomycetia bacterium
CAGCCCGCGTCGCGAAGATGCAAGCGACGCGGCAGAAGCTCTCTGCAACTGGAACGCCTCCGATGACGGCCGAAGAGATCGAGGCCGAGATCCAGGCGTATCGTGCGGAGCGGCGACGTGCGGCTGGTGCTTGACACGAACACCGTCGTATCAGGCCTCATCTGGGGCGGGGTGCCAGGGCGACTGATCGACGCGGCTGCGGCCGGCACAACGCAGATCGTTTCGAGCGTGCCGCTCTTGGACGAGTTGCACGACGTTCTGTTTCGAAAAAAGTTCGCCGCCCAACTGGCTGAGCAGGGGGTGGACGCGGCGGACCTGTTCGAGGGATATGCCGCCCTCGTGCAACTCGTCGTTCCTGCCGTCATCGGCCCGGTAATCCTCGCCGATCCCGATGACGACATCGTGCTTGCGACAGCCGTTGCCGGCAACGCAGACGTGATCGTCTTAGGCGATGCCCATCTTCTCAGGATCGGCGAGTTCCGGGGGGATTCCCATCGTCACACCTTCGGCGGCCGTGAGTCGGTTGGTGGTGTGACGCGATGGTCGCCGCCTGCCCGATGGCATTTGCGCTTCAGGGGCACGACTGACCTGCCCCCCTTAAACAGCACCACTTCCAGAGAGAGAATCTGGGTGGTGGAGCAAACCACGGGCGGGCATCTCATCTCCGCCGCTCATTTGGCGAGCACGATGATGGCCGAGCCGATGAAGATGAAAATGCCGCCGACCACCACCGGCAGCTGCAGCTGACCCTGGAAGAGCAACACCGAGAAGAGGGCGACGAACAGCGGATAGGAAATCTCCAGCACCGCCGACTTGCCCGCGCCGAGAAGCTGGATTGATCCGAGGATGGAGAGGGCTGCCGCCGTAGCCGTGATGAGCGTCAGGCCAACCAACGGCAGGCTGGCTTTGGCGGTGTCTATCGCGAACAGGCCCGTCAGGGATGTGCCTTGAACGAGCAGGATCGCGCCGGCGACGAGCACGCCACACAGGCAGTGCAGAAAATAAAGCTTGAAGACGGACAGGCTCGCCAACACCCGCTCGTCGAGACAGTAGGTCAGCCCCCAGAGGAGTGCCGCCAGGATAGCCAAGCCAAAGCCGTAGCAATGGTCGCGATAATGACCAGCATCTCCACCAAGTAAGTGGAATTCACCGTTCAGAACAAGTCGTTCAGCCACCGACGGGCGTCGGGGGCGCAGTTCGCGGGCAGGGAGAAGCGGTCGTCTCGCGGGTAGTCCTTGATTTCGATGATGTCGCCGAGCGCGGCTGACGGCCCCATCGGCGCGGTGAAGGCGATTTCGGCGGCAACCGGCGACATGCAGACGGTGCCGACCAGTTTCAGATCTCCATAGTCGGCGGGGTCAAGTTCGGCCAAGGCTGCCGCGGCGCCACCGCCTTGCGACCAGCCGGCGCCGCCGAAGCGGGTGCCGGCGCCGGAATCGTCGAGCGTGCGGACAGCATGAACGAGATAGACGGCATCGCGGGCCTGGGGGCGGTTGACCATGTATTGATGTTGGCCCGGCGTGCCGAGCCGCGGCTTGGTCGAGGAGGGGGTGGCCGACTGGTTGTCGTTGACGGCGTTCTCGGCCTGTGCGAAGGCGAGGGTGACGAGGGTGACGGCGACGGCGAGAATGGCGTGATTGCGGTTCATATTGCTCGGGCGTTTGTGTGAAAAAGGGTCGCTTTTCAGCTGGACGCAGACTACCAATTCTCGTCAATCGCGGTGGCGATCGGATGCTCCAGGCCGCTGCCGCGGATCCGGCGCCCTGGTTCGAGTCGGGATTCGGTCTATCACTCTGCGGCTCCATGGGCTACCGTGGGTGGCCTCTGGAGAGACCAGAGCGGGCTCGAAGAGCCGCCCGTCCAAAGCGGCGTGCGTTCAATTGTCCTGCCGCCGCGAAATGAGGTGGGTGATGCCGATGTATCTCGAGGTCGCCGCCTGGTTCGTGGGCCTCGCCGTGGTGATGTCGCTCATCGAACACCAGGTTCATGCCCGACTGATGCACCGGCAGCCCAGGTGGTTTTTTCTGCGTCATCTGAACCTGCGGAAGAAAATCTTCCGCAGCCACGCGGTGGAGCATCACCGCCAATACCGCAAGTCGTTTCACGACGATCCGGTTCCGCACGGCGAGGATCGGGGGATCCGGTTGAACATCGCGGAGGGCCTCGTGGAGTCGGTGCCGATGAGCCTGCTGCTGGCGCTTTTTTCCACGACGGGTGCGCTCGTGTTTCCCGTCATCGTGTGCCTGCATCATCTGATGTGGAACTTGATCCACATGGAGATGCACAAGCCCGAGGGCCGCTTCTTTGCCAAGTGGCCGATCTACAGGGCGCTGGCCCGGCATCACTACCTGCACCACCGCTATCCGGACAAGAACTTCAACGTGGCGCTGCTCGCCGGCGACTTCCTGTTCGGCACCATGGCCAAGGCGTCCGACGCCGACTGGCAGGCCATGAAAGCGGAGGGAATCGCGTAGGCGGCGACGATGCCGGCACGGCGACCGCCGGTTGGCTCGTTTTTCCCACCCTCCGGCCCGGGGTATGGCGTTGCTTTATCCACGCCCCCGATCTACAGTGCGCGGGTCGGTGCTGGACGACGCTAGAGCTTCCGCGGTGGCCGAACGGTCACCCTGCTGTTTCTTTATCCTCGCCTTTACCCTCTGGCGGGCTGCCACTCTCTGCCCCTTTCGACGTGACCCCGGAAGCACATTTGGGTCATCGGTAGGAGAGTTTTGTTCATGGGTAAGAAACTGTACGTCGGGAATTTGTCCTATAGCGTCACGAGCGAGAAGCTCGAGCAGATGTTTCTGGAGTTTGGTGCCGTCGCCAGCGCGCAGGTGATTCAGGATCGCGACACCGGCCGCAGCAAGGGCTTTGGGTTCGTCGAAATGCAGGCCGACGACGCCGCGCAGCGCGCGATCAGCGGCATGCACGAGAAGGAGTTCGACGGGCGATCGCTCACCGTCAACGAGGCCAAGCCCCGTGAGAGCGGTGGTGGCGGCGGGCGGGGTGGCTTCGGCGGCGGACGCCGCTACTAAGCCACAACGCTGGGAACCGAGACACGTGATCGGGGCCGGAGTGCATCGCAAGGTGCCCTCCGGCC
>JBJTSM010000013.1:0-3113 GCA_046076685.1 Planctomycetia bacterium
TCGGCGATTTCGAGGCGCTCCTGAGCGGGTTCGCGGCCCGCTGGGACGAGAGTGAATCGATCACGCTGGCCACCTGCTGGAAGACCGTGCGGGCGTTTCTGCTGGGATCAAGCTACCGCTACTCGCCCGTGAGCCCGCTTCACCTCTTCGGCCGCGACCAGGACATCGCCCTGCAACGGACGCGGCATTCGATCAACGAGCGGCTGCACCTGCGGCTCTGGGTCGCGCCGCTCGCCTTCGAGGGGAAGCCGGTCTGGGTGGGGCAGGTGAGCCGCGACATCGGCGTGCGTTTCACGACGAAGGCGTGGAACCTGACGACGCACCGGATCGACCCGAACGTGGACGAGTCGCGCGACTACTGCATCGAAGACCTGATGCTGGCCGGCCGGGCGGCGGCGGCGGGCTACGTGGGTGGCGTGACCGCCTGCCCCCGCGAATCGCCCCACCGCAACCTCACCGGGGACCCCTACTACACCGATGGCAAGCGGGCGGTGATCGCGCTGGCGGCGAAGCGGATCTCCCAGTCGAGCCTGGCGTGAGCGGCGGGCGGGGAAAAGGGGATGCAGCTCAACCGGGGAGAGTAAGCGCGGGCCCATGACGACTTGAACGGTCGCTGACAGCTTTTCATCGCCCCGGTATCTTTCTCGCATGACCGCGCTTCTGCAACCTGCCGTGATCGGCCTCGACTGGGGCACGTCGTCGCTCCGCGGCTACCTCTTGGCCGCGGACGGGGGCGTCGTCGATTCGATCGCCAAGCCGTGGGGCATCCAGCACCTGCCGGCGGGCGGGTTCGCCGTGGCGTTTCAGGAGGTCGTGGCGGCATGGCGTGGCCGCGATCAGGCGGTGGCGTCGCTCCCGGTGCTCGCCGCGGGCATGGTGGGCAGCCGCCAGGGCTGGCGGGAGGTGCCGTACGTGGAATGCCCGGCTGATGCCGCGGCGATTGCCCGCGGGCTGGTCGCCTTCGATTCGGAGGCGGGGCGGATCCATCTCGTCCCGGGCGTGATCCAGCGCGGGCTGCTGCCAAGCGTGCTGCGGGGCGAGGAGACGCAGATCGTGGGCGCACTCGCCCGGGAGCCGGCCCTCGCGGCCGAGTCGCTCGTCGTGCTGCCCGGCACGCACTCCAAGTGGGTGCGGGTTCGCGACGGACGGATCATCGGCTTCGACACGTTCATGACCGGCGAACTCTTCGCCGTGCTGCGGGAGCACTCGCTGCTCGGCAAGCCGGCTCGGGAGGAGGGATCCGACACGGTCAGCGCCGACACAAAGTCAGCTGCGTTTGCCCGCGGTCTCGCCGTCGCCCGCGAGAGCGGCCCTGAGGGCGTGGCGGGGCGGCTGTTCACGACCCGCAGCCTCTATCTCACGGGCGAGCTGCCGCCGGCCGCCACGCTCGACTACCTCTCCGGAATGCTCGTGGGTGAAGAGATCCGCAGTGCGGTCGCGGCGCACCGCGGTCGGCCGCTGCCGGCGATCGTGCTGATCGGCGATGCGACCCTCTGCGGCCGGTATCACGAGGCGGTTGCTGCCTTCGGTGTGACGCAGGCCCGCGTGCTCGGCGACAGTGCAGCGGCCGGCCTCTGGCAGGTTGCCGGGGTGGCGGGGCTCGTGTCTGCCGCTCGCGATCCGTTCAGGAGTGCCCCGCATGGCTGACCAGCGCCTTGTCGATCCCCACTTCTCCGCACTGCCTCTGATCGCGATCCTCCGCGGCGTCATGCCCGACGAGGCCGTCGCCATCGGTCAGGCTCTCGTCGACGCGGGCTTCCGCGTGATCGAGGTGCCGCTGAATTCACCGCAGCCGCTCGAGAGCGTTCGCCGGCTCGCCGCCGTATTCGGCGATCGGGCCCGGATCGGCGCGGGCACCGTGCTCACCGCGCAGCAGGTGCACGACGTGGCGGCCGCCGGCGGCACGCTCATCGTGTCGCCCAATGCGAACCCCGCAGTGATCCGGGCGACGAAGGCCGCGGGCCTGTGGAGCGCGCCTGGCGTGGCCACGCCCACCGAGGGCTTTGTGGCCCTCGATGCCGGCGCCGACATGCTCAAGCTCTTTCCTGCCGAGCAGATCGGGCCCGCGTTGGTGAAGGCGTGGCGGGCCGTGTTTCCGCGGGACGTGCCGCTCGTGCCCGTGGGGGGCGTCACGACGGTGAACATGCATGAGTTCGTGACAGCAGGAGCCGACGGCTTCGGGCTCGGCTCCGCCCTCTACAGGCCGGGCATGACTCCTGCCGACGTGCGAACGACCGCCGGTGCATTCGTCGCCGCCTATCGCGGCTGTCAGCCGACCTCCAGCCGACCTAAGGAGTCTGGATCATGAAGATTACGAAGCTCACGACCTACATCGTGCCGCCGCGGTGGTGCTTTCTGAAAGTGGAAACCGACGAAGGCATCGTCGGCTGGGGCGAGCCGGTCGTCGAAGGCCGGGCCCACACCGTGGCCGCGGCGGTGGACGAACTGGCCGATTATCTCGTCGGCAGGGATCCGCGACAGATCGAGGATCACTGGACCGTCCTCTATCGCGGCGGCTTCTACCGTGGCGGTGCGATTCACATGAGCGCCCTGGCCGGCATCGACCAGGCCCTCTGGGACATCAAGGGCAAGGCCCTCGGCGTGCCCGTCTACGAGCTGCTCGACGGGAAGGTCCGCGATCGGATCCGCGTCTATTCGTGGGTGGGGGGCGACCTGGTGAGACGGCGGCCCAGGCCAAGGAGCGGGCCGCCCGCGGGTTCACGGCGATCAAGATGAACGCCTCCGAAGAGCTGCAGTTCATCGACACCCACGACAAGGTCGACCAGGTGCTCGCCAACGTGGCGGCGATCCGCGAGGCCCTCGGGCCTCACTTCGGGATCGGCGTCGATTTTCACGGCCGCGTGCACAAGCCGATGGCGAAGGTGCTCGTGAAGCTGCTCGAGCCCTATCGGCTCATGTTCATCGAAGAGCCGGTGTTGAGCGAGCATGCCGAGGCCCTCGCCGAGATCGCGCCGCTCACGAACGCCCCGATCGCCCTCGGCGAGCGGCTCTTCTCGCGGTGGGATTTCAAGCAGATCCTGGAGGCGGGCCACGTCGACATCCTCCAGCCCGACCCGTCACACGCCGGCGGCATCACGGAGACCAAGAAGATT
>JBJTSM010000014.1:0-3546 GCA_046076685.1 Planctomycetia bacterium
CCGGTTCAGCCGCCCTGCCGACGTGGGCCCTGCCGGCGGCATCGACCCAGAACTGGTCGTACCCATTCTGCGCCGGGCTCCTCTCACCCGTGCCGGTGCGGGCCCATCCCTCGATCGTCACGGGCTGGGCCTCGCGCCAGCCCCCCGCCTCCTTGCCGGATGGATCAGGCAGCGAGCCAAAGGCGTTGGCATTGATCGCCGCGACCACGTGCGGCTGCGCGGCACACTCCCGCGGATCGACGAGCATCGCCTCAGCCGGGCCCGCGCCGTCGGGATCCGGCGGCACGAACGCCTCGATCGACACGCCCGGGCTGGCGAGATCGACCTCGAGCACGTGCACGTCGAGCGGCCGCGGCTCGGCCGCATGAACGTGGCCATACCGCACTCCGTCGGTCACCCGCTCCATGGCGGGCAGCAACGCTTCGGCCCGAACGGCGCGCGTGAGGCACACGAGCACACCGAAAACCACGATCCAGACGAGCCGCTGCGGGAAGGAAAGCATCGAGTCTCTTGTGCGGAATGATGTGTGCGAAGAAGTGTGCAGGCAGGCGACACGACCCGTTCAGACGGCGACCTTCACCACCACCTTCACGACCTCGCCCGGCTCGTCCCACACGCAGCAGGGCGCGTGGGCGTCGTCGGGGAAGAGAATCATGAACTGCCCGGCCGGCAGCCGCACCGGCACCATCGGCCCGCCGGCCGCGAAGAGGGCCACGTCCTTCCCGTCGTCATACGGCAGCGTCACCTCGGCGAGCGCCGCGAGCGGCGCCCAATGGATCACCTCCCGGCCCCGCACCACGTACTGGATGTCGATGTAGCGGCGGTGCGCCTCGAGCTGCATGGCGGCCGCCGGCCGCGTCTCATACCGCTGCACGAGCGCATAGGCGAAGTCGCCGTCGATCTCGTGGCGGCCGACGGCGGTGTCCGGCGTCACGCCCTCGAGAAAGGCGAAGGCCCGGCCGAATCGGGCGTTCAGCGGCTCGTACCGCCGCCACTGCGGAAACTCGTCGAGAATCATCGTCTCTCCTCAAGCATCACTGGCCTGGCAAATGGTCATCACGAGGCCCAGCAGTCGCGCTCGGGCCGCGACCGCAGCGAATTCGCCTCGGCGTCGCCGACGAACTCGTCCTTGGCCGGGTCGAACGTGAGCTTCCGGCCGAGAATCCACGAGAGCGACGCCGCAAAGCAGGCCAGGTGCGAATGGAGCATCACGTCGGGATGCGTGATCGTGGCCTGCCGCGACCGCACACAGTCGAAGAAGTTGCGGGCGTGCGTCTGGGCGTCGATGCCGCGGGTCTTCTTGATCTTCTCCGCCTCCGCCGCGGCGCCCGCGAGCTTCACCTCGATGCCGTCGTCGCCCACCTCCACCGAGCCCTCGCTCCCCACGAACCGCACCGGGCAGAGGCCGAGCTTCGTGTTCCAGTTGGGCCCGCGGTCGCCGAACGGGGTTTTCAGGAAATCGAGCACGAGCTTCACGCCGTTGGCATAGCGGCAGGTGATGCCGGTCGGGCCCGGCTCATATTCGACCGGCGCGGTCGCGTCGGCGTCGTTCGCCCACTGGCAGAGATCGACGGTGTGCGCGCCCCAGTCGAGCAGCCGCGCCCCCGACTCGAAATCGAACTGGCTCCGCCACTTGCCGGCCACGTAGGCCTGGTTGTAGGGCCGCCACGGCGCCGGACCCAGCCAGAGGTTCCAGTCGCAGACGTCGGCGGGCGGTGTCGGCTCGCCCGGCAGCCAGGCATTGCCCAGCTCCGGCTGGTAGACCGACGCGAAGAGCGTGTCGAGCTTGCCGAGCCTGCCCGTGCGGGCCATCTCGACGGCCGTCTGAAACTGCGGCACGCTCCGCCGCTGCGTGCCCGCCTGGAAGATCCGGCCGGTCCGCTTCATCGCCGCGGCGAGATCCTGCACGTTTTTGACCGAGAGGCCGCAGGGCTTCTCGCAATACACATCCTTGCCCGCCTCGGCCGCGAGGATCGACGCCGGCGTGTGCCAGCGGTCGCCCGTGGCCACGAGCACCGCGTCGATCTCCTTACGGGCGAGCAGCTCACGCATGTCGCGGTGGAGCCCGCAGTCGGACGTGCCGGAGAGCTTGTCCACAAGCTGCTTGCCCGCTTCCCGGCGGCTCTGCTGCACGTCGGCGATCGCGGCGCAGCGGACGTCTGAGAGGCCGAGCATCGAGGTGAGCACGTAGGTGCACCGCGGACCGATGCCGATCACGCCGAGGTTGATCTTCTCGCTCGGCGGCACCGCCCCCTCGAGGCCGAGGGCCCGCGCCGGCACGATCATGGGAAACGCCGCCCCGACGGCGAGGCCGGCGAGCACCTGCCGCCGCGTGGTGCGGCCAGCCCCGGAAGAGGGGGCGGCTGCCCGCGGCAGACGCGTTGCCAGATCGGGACCCTTGGCAGCCTCGGCACACTTGGCAGCCTCGGCACCGCTGACTCTGTTGTTCGTCATGGATCTGCTCCGGTCAGGTTCCTCGCTCAGCTTCCTCTTCCTTCCTTATCCTTACTTCATACAGGCTATGGCCCGCCGCCGGGTTTCGTCACACCGGTCAGCCGGCGGGGCCGCCACGCGGAAACCGGCCGCAGAAAAGACCTTCGGAATAGTCCGGGGCCGGCCCGCGGAATAGAACAGCGTAACGAAACCGCACCCCTGGTCCTATGACGAGAGCAGCCCCGACCCGTTTTGGGCGGTTTCTTCGCCGAGGGTAGACTCAGGGCTGGCTTCACGAGCATCCCATCCGCCCCCCCTCGCCCGCATTCGCCCTCCCGCATCGTCCCCCCACCGCCTTTCACTCTTCGCACCATGCGACGCTTCCTGACGGGTTTTCTGCCGCCGTATCTCCATCCGGCGACGGTCTTTGTGGCCGCCGCCGTTGCCGCCCTCGCCGCCACCTGGCTGGCCCCCACACCGGCCCACGGCCAGGAAACGGGCCTCACGAATGAGGAAAGGGCCAAACTCGACACCTTCGAGGGGGTCACGCTCGACAAGGCCGACAAGGTCTTCGTCGCCAAGGACTACCCCCGGGCGCTGGCCGAATACGACGCCTTCATCGTGCAGTTCCCCGAATCGAAGGTCACGCCCTACGCGATCCTGCGGAAGGGCCGCTCGCTCCAGGAACTGCAGAAGCGGTTCGAGGCGATCAAGGTCTACCAGGAGGTGCTCGACTTCTTCCCCGACGACGTGAAGTATGCCGCGGCCGCCCAGTTCCGGATCGGCCAGTGCCATGCCGAAAACGGCGACGTGGAGAAGGCGATGAAGGCCTGGCTCGCACTGGCCGACGACGCCGACTACGCCAAGGAGCCGCTCGGGGCGGCCGCACTCAACTCGCTGGCCGACAACCTCATCAAGCAGGGCAAGGCCGACGAAGGGATCAAGCGGTTCGAGCAGGTGGCGATCAACTTCCGCACCTCGAGCCCCGATGCCGCCCGCGGCGCCATCGGCCGCGTGGTGCCCTACTACATCCGCACGAAGCCCGACGCCGAGAAGCTCCGCGAGTTTTACGTCGCCGCCAAGACCTTCGAACACGGCCCGCGCGACGCCGGA
>JBJTSM010000015.1:0-2752 GCA_046076685.1 Planctomycetia bacterium
CAAAACAGCCGAATCGGACGAAGCCGCCAGCGCGCCGCGGATCGTGGGGGGCGACCTGCGCGGGCGACGGCTCGAATTCGCCCCGGCAGCCCGCACGCGGCCGATGAAGGACCGCGTCCGTGAGACGCTCTTCGACCTGCTCGGCCAGCGGGTGCGAGCCGCCACCGCGATCGACCTCTTTGCCGGAAGCGGCGCCCTCGGCTTCGAGGCCATCAGTCGCGGTGCCGACCGGGCCGTCTTCGTGGAGCGTCACTTTCCGACCGCCGACGCCCTTCGACGCAATGCCCGACAGCTCGGCGTGCACGAACGGGTGGATGTCCGTTCCGGTGACGTGCTGCTGTGGGCACGAAAGATGCCGCCGCTGCCGGTCTCCTCGCCATGGGTCGTGTTCGTTTCACCGCCATGGTCGTTCTTCGATGAGCGCACCGCCGAACTCATGGCGCTCATCGAGGCGATGATGGTGGCGGCCCCGGCCGGAAGCACCATCGTGGTGGAGAGCGACGACTCGTTCGAGCCAACGATGCTCCCGTCCACCGGATGCTGGGGCTCGCGGCCGATCCCCCCGGCCGTGCTGCACATGGCCGCCAAGCAGCACGAGGGCTGGGGTCCGGCGTGATTGCGTGCCGCATCGCCCCGCGGGTATACTCTTCCGCCTGAGTGGTGATCCAAGCGGCCGTGACCCTAAGGAGTCGTTCGCATGTCAACTCCCATGAAGCATCCGGTGTCTTCCATATCCCGTCGTGACGCACTCAAAACCGTCGCCATCGCCGGGGGTGCCCTCGCCGCCATGCCTGCCGTGCACGGTCAGACACCCTCCGCCGACCTGATCCGTGTCGGCCTGATCGGCGCCGGCGGCCGTGGCACAGGTGCCCTTCAGCAGGCGCTTTCCGTGCCGGGCTCGAACGTGAAAGTCACGGCCATTGCCGACGCATTCGAAGACCGCATCCAAGCAGCCCTCAAGGCGGTCGAAAGCATGGAGGGCAAGGTCGATGTCCCACAGGATCGGCAATTCAAGGGGTTCGACGGCTACCAGCAGGTGATCGACCAGTGCGATCTCGTGATTCTTGCCTCTCCCCCAGCCTTCCGGCCGTTCCATTTCGAAGCGGCCGTGAAAGCCGGAAAGCACGTGTTCATGGAGAAGCCCATCTGCGTCGATGCCTTCGGCGCCCGACTGTGCCTCGAAGCTGCAAAGATGGCCGACGAAAAAAAGCTGAAGGTGGTCGTCGGCCTGCAGCGTCACTACGAGGACTGCTACCGTCAGGCCATCGCCCGGGTGCGGGAGGGCGCCATCGGCGACATCATCTCAGGCTCGGTCTTCTGGAATAGCCAGCGCCCCTGGTGGAAGCCGCGAAAGCCCGAGATGAGCGAACTGGCCTACCAGGTCTACAACTGGGGCCATTTCATGTGGCTGTGCGGCGACCACATCGTCGAGCAGCACGTCCACAATATCGACGTCGCGAACTGGTTTCTCGGGAAGGTACCAGAGACTGCCTACGGCGTGGGCGGGCTTCAGGTCCGCAATCCCGAGCAGCCGACGCAAATCTACGACCATCACGCCATCACCTTCACGTATCCCGGCGGCATCCGGGTCTTCAGCCAATGCCGGCAATTCCCGGGTGGTGAAAACCGTGTGGCAGAGGAGTTTCTCGGCACGAAAGGCATCGTGAAGACCCACTCCGGCTTCGCCGAAATCACCGATCACTCTGGGAAAGTACTCTGGAAGTACGACGCCAAGGGCCCGAATCCCTACCAGGTCGAGCACGACGAACTGCACGACGCCATTCGCAACGACAAGCCGCACAACGACGCCTGGTACGGGGCGACATCGAGTTTCTCGGCGGTGCTCGGCCGCTATGCCACCTACTCCGGCAAGCAGGTGAGCTACGACCAGGCGATGGCATTTCACGATCGAACGATGCCCGAGACCATGTCGTGGGAGACGCCCGCGCCCGTCCAGCCCGACAAGGACGGCGGCTACCCGCTGCCAATGCCGGCAACGTTCAAACTTCCCGACTCGAAGCCGGCATCAGCCTGACCGCTGGCCGAGGCCGTCGGTCGCGGCGGGGTTCTCGTCCGCCCTGGCAAGTGCCGTGTCGATGCCCGGCTCGATCCAGGTCACGCCGTTGAACCAGAGCCGCCGCAACCGCTTCTTCTGTTCGCGGTAGCGGTCAAGATCGACCGGGGTTCGCGGGTGGTCGAGATGGATCAGGATGAGTGAATACTTCAGCCATCGGGATCCGACGCCGGAGTTCCTCAGTCTCGCGCCGAGCTCCCGGTCTTCTTTGCCATAGGCAAACCCTTCATCCAACCCATTCACGGCGACGAGATCGTCCCGCCAGGCCGAACAGTTGCCCCCCATCAGCACGCAATACCGCCACGTCAGGATATTGAACAGCGGTTCCGCCCACCCCGGGTCGAGCTGGCGGCGGTACCGCGCAGCCCCCGGCCACCTCCTCTCGAGGAGTGTGGGATCGAAGATCGCGTTCGTGAGAATCTCGTCATCGGTGAAACTGGCGTGGAGTTCGGCGGGGACACGGACGAGGTTGCCGGAGAGAAACGTCCGCGGACGGGCATGCTGCAGGTGGGATGCGACGTAATCGCGGCGTGGAACACAATCGCCGTCGATGAATACGACGTAGTCGCCGGTGCTCGACGCGATGGCGAGGTTGAGCACCTTTGATTTGCGCCAGCCATGGTCGGCATGCCAGGCATGCCTGATCGGGAGCGATGAAAACTCACCGTGTCGCAGCAC
>JBJTSM010000016.1:0-5442 GCA_046076685.1 Planctomycetia bacterium
GCGTCCCTCCCAGTGCGTGGCCCGCACGTGCGGCTGGTAGACGATCGAGAAGCCGGCGGTCCGGAGTCGGAGGCACAGGTCGATGTCGTTGTAGTCGTCGGGGAACCGCTCGTCGAAGCCGCCGACCGCCTCGAAGGCATCCCGGCGGACGAGCATGCACGCGGCGGTGACGGCGGAGAACTCCTGCAGCCGACGGATGCGGCCCCGATACCCCAGTGCGTCTGCCGGCCAGTTGTAATGCGCATGCTGGCAGAGGCGTTTGGCGTTGAGCACGACGCCGGCGTGCTGGATGTCGCCCTCGGGATAGTGGAGCAGCGTGCCGACGGCCCCGATGCGGTCGTCGAGCTCGAAGGTCGCCGTCAGCTGCGCGAGCCATCGGGGCGAGAAGCCGTCGACGTCGTTGTTGAGAAAGAGGAGCAGGGAGCCGCTGGTCGACCGCACCGCGGCGTTGTTCATCGCGGCGAAATTGAACGGGCCGCGATACGGAAACACCCGGAGCCTCGCCGCGGCCGACTCGCGGGCGAGGTAGTCGAGCAAGTGCGGCTCGGTCGATTCGTGATCGATCACCGTGACGTCGTAGGCATCGTGGCCCGGGTCGGCTCGCAGGTCGCGGACGCACGACTCGACGAGGGCCCCGGCGTTCTTGGTCGGGATGATGATCGACACGTGGGCCGACCGGCGGGGCTGCAGGTCGAACTGGTGGAGCGTCGCGTCGCGGGGATGCGTGGCGACGACGGCCGAAACGCCGCTGGCGTCGAGCGCGGCTGAGGCGATGCGTGCCGTGTCGTCGAGCGGGGTGCCGGCCTCGTGCGTGGCTCGCACCGAGAGCGGGTGCTGCACGTGGGCCACGTCGTGGCTGGCACAGCCACGTAGCGCCTCGAGCGCCACGGCGTAGAGGGATTCGCCCGGGGACGTGGTCGCGAGGCCGCGGGCGATCAGCCGGTCGAGGGCCGCAATCGCGAGGGCCCGGTCGAAGGCCACGATCGGCCCCAGGAAGCTGCCCGCAAGCAGCGACGGATACGAAAAATTTGGCTTGTGATCGACGGTCATGGCGGACCTGCGGGCAACGCCGGGATCGACGAGCACCTCGTCGCCATAGACGGCGAGCGGTCCACGGCCCGCGGGGCTGCGGTCATGTGGCTCGAGGACGGCCGCGATCCATGCCAGCGCGTCGTCACAGATGGTCGCGCGGGTGTCGCAGAGGATCACGTGGCCGGATCCGGCTGCGGCGACGGCGGCGCGCAGGCCCGCAAGGCCCGTCTCGTCCGGGGCGACGGCAGCCGCGACCGTCCAGACCTTTCGCGGCGGCAGGGGACCCGTGGCGAGCGCGTGCAGCACGCGGCGGCAATCCTCCGCCGCGGCCGCCGCATCGGCGCGGCAACAGAGGATCAGGTCGGGCGGGATGAGCCCGGCGGCGCGACCGGCGAGCACGCGTACGTCGGCACGGCGGGCGGCGCGGAGGAGCGAGACGGCGGCGCGGGCGTCGCGGAGGCCGTGCCTGAGCCGACGCAGGCCGCGTTCACAACGCTTGCCGAGGGCGATCAACGCCGATGGGTTTTTTCGCGCTGACATCGGCCTGGTGTCCGGGGACGTGACGGATCGGGAGTGGTACCGGATCGGGGCCGGGGCCGCCATATCAAAGGGGCTCTCTCCCGGCCGGGAACAGCCGCGGCCCTCGGCCTCCTTCCGGTCTGGCGATCGGCCACTGGAAAGCGTATTTCTTGTGGCCATACCCGGGGTTTTCCGCCCGGGTTCCCGGAGCGAAAGGACGGCATGCAATCCATCTTGGTTACCGGCGGAGCCGGTTTCATCGGCGGAGAGTTCGTGCGGCAGTGGATCGCCGAGGAGCGGTCGCCCGTCGTCAATCTCGACAAACTGACCTACGCGGGCAACCTCGAGTCGCTTCGCGACGTGGCGACGAACCCGCGGCACGTCTTCGTGCAGGGCGACATCGGCGACCCTGAACTGGTGGCCGGCCTTCTCGCGAAACACCGGCCGCGGGCGGTCATCAATTTCGCCGCGGAAAGCCACGTGGACCGGTCGATCGACGGCCCGGCCGCGTTCGTGGAGACCAACGTGCTCGGCACGTTCCGCCTCCTCGAAGAGGTGCGGCGGTATTGGAAGAGCCTGCCGGAGGCGGAACAGCGGGAGTTCCGTTTCCTCCATGTGTCGACCGACGAGGTCTACGGCTCGCTCGGCCCCACCGGCAAATTCACCGAGACGACCCCGTATGCGCCCAACTCCCCCTACTCCGCGTCGAAGGCGTCGAGCGACCATTTCGTCCGCGCCTACCATCACACCTACGGTCTGCCCACCCTCACCACCAACTGCTCCAACAACTACGGTCCCTATCAGTTTCCCGAGAAGCTCATTCCGGTGATGATCCTCAACTGCCTGGAGGGCAAGCCGTTGCCCGTCTATGGGGATGGCGCGCAGGTGCGCGACTGGCTCTACGTGGGCGACCACTGCCGGGCGATCCGCACGGTGCTCGCACGGGGGCGGGTCGGCGAGGTCTACAACATCGGCGGCGACAGCGAGAAGCGGAACCTCGAGGTGGTGCAGGCCATCTGCCGGGCCGTCGACATGCTGCGGCCGGGCCTGCCCCATGCCCCCTGCACGTCGCTCGTCAGCTTCGTGAAGGATCGGCCGGGCCACGACCGCCGGTATGCGATCGACTTCGGCAAGATCGAACGGGAACTCGGCTGGCGGCCGGGCCTCTCGTTCGATGAGGCGATCACCCGGACGGTGGCCTGGTATCTCGACAACGGGCCCTGGATCGCCAACATCGCCAGTGGCGGATACCGCCGCCACCGCCTGGGGCTCGCCGAAGGGGCCACGTCCTAGCGTCCGCTCAGGCGGCCTTTCGGAGCGTGGGCGACGCCGCGCCGTAGAAGTCGCCATAGGCCGCGTAGTCGACCGCGAAGACGCTCTGGATGAGTGCCCGCGTTTCGGGGTCGAGGAAGATTCGTGCCGGCGGCGTGCCCCGCTCGTCGAGCGTGGCGTGGTCGGCGGCGAATGTCGCGGCGACCGTCGGCCAGTCATGGTCTGCCGAAGCCGGATTGTGGTGGTCCGACAGACTCAGCCGCCGGACATCGACGTGGGGCAGGCCATGCTGCTCTTCGACGGACGCGAGCCCGGCTGCCAGATCCTCCAGCCGGATGGAGGCGTCGACGCGTCGGTCCTGCGTTGCGTCGTACTGCGGTCGCACGTGCACGTCGACTGCGGGCCGGTGCCGCTGCCGGTCGGCGATGAACAGCAGAAACTGCCGGAAACTGAGCCCGGGCTGGCTGCCGAGGCCCGTGGCGGCCTTCCAGCGGTTCGCCTCCGCCGCCGTCGGCCATGAGGCCGCGCCGCGGCTGCAGCGCAGGAAATGCAGGAAGCTGCTCACGGCCCGGGTGGCCGGATCACGGATCACCTTGATGACGGTGAGGTCGTCGCGCTCACCGCGGAAGATGCGATCGCACTGCCGGAGATAGTCCGGCGACGGGAACAACTTGTGCTCGCGGTAATCATGGACCCACCTGCTGTAGGCGAACGCCTCGTCGAGCAGGCCGGTCTGCGCGAGGAACCATTTCAGGACGGTCGTGCAGCCGCTCTTGGCGGACCAGCAGACGGCGACGGGAAAGCCAGGCTGCTGGAGCGGCAGGAGACTGTGCCGCCAGGCGGATTCGGGGAAGGCGGGCAGCGACCGGATGAAGCGGGTGAGGCGGCTCATGCTATTCCGCGGAGGGTTCGTCCACGGCTCGAAGGGCGGGGGGCACCTGGATCGAGCGGCCGAGCGGCTGTCGATGGGCCGAGCGGCAGAGCCCCACTCAGGTGGGGGTGCCGTGGTCATCGGCACGGAGGGCGGCGATTCTTGATTGACGGTGCCGTGTCGCGCGTGACAAGCCGCAAGCCGCGGTCGCCAGATTGCCCCGGCTCTCCAGCCGCCGCCGGCGGACTCCATCTGCGGCCGGCGGACTCCATCTGCGGCCGGCGGCCTAGCGCCGCCTCACCTTAAAGCTGCGAAACTGCACCGGGTCGTTGTGGCCCGCCAGGCCGATGAAGCCCGAGCGGCGGTCGAGCCCTTTGGGCGGGTGCGGAATCTGGCTGCGGTCGAAGGCGTCGATGTCGACGTCGAGGATCTTCGTGCCGTTGAGCGTGATCCTGATCTTCTGGCCGTCGACGTCGATCTCCTGGAAATTCCACTCGCCGACAGGCCGCAGGTAGCCGTGCTTGGCGCCGACGCAGTGGTAGAGGCTGCCGTGGTACTGGTAGGGCTCGAGCCCCGGCTTGCCGGCGGCGGCCTGCTTCTCGTTGTAGCCGTCGCTGTCGATGACCTGCAGTTCGAGGCCGTCGTTGGCCGAGTGGCCGCCAGGCGGTGTTCGCAGGGCGATGCCGTTGTTGCCAGCCTTCGGGAGCCTGAATTCGATGCGGATCGTGCCGTTCTCGAAAGGCTCCTTCGTGAGCAGGTCGCCCCCCATGCCGGGCTTGCAGGTGATGGCGCCGTCCTTGATCTCGTAGCTGTCGAGGGCGCCCTGCCAGTTGCTGAGATCCCTGCCGTTGATCAGTTCGACGAACCCGTCGGCGTTGCGAGCAGCCAACTCCCGGTTGGCCTCGTCGGCCGGGATGTCGCGGATGAAGACGTTGCGCCAGCGGATCGCGCTGCCGTGCGTCTGCAGCTGGATCGGCCCCCGGGGAAACGCGGGGTCGGGCATGAAGCCGTTGGGAAGCTTCGGCGCGTCACCAGCGGCCGGGGCGGCCGGCTTGCCGTAGGCCACGTAGCCCGCCTTCTGGTTGGCGAAGAAATTTTCGAGCGGCGCGTGATCGACGACGACCTCGCCGTTGAGGGTGACGGTGACCCGTTCCCCGATCATGCGGATGTGGAGTGTGTTCCATGCGCCGAAGGGGCGGTCCATCCGCTTGAGTGGAAACTTGCCCTCCGCAGACTTGTTGTTCCACAGGCCGCCCGAGCCCTTATCGGCGCCGAGCGGAAACTTCTTTTCCTCGGTCGAATCCCAGATCTGCACCTGGGGGATGCCGCGGAGGTAGACGCCGCTGTCCCCCAGGGGCAGCATCTTGTAATCCACCCAGAGGTCGAAGTCGCCGTAGTCGCGGTCGGTGGTGAGGTAGAGGCCTTGGCCGTCGTTGACGAGTTCGCCGTCCTCGACCTGCCAGTGGGCGTTGATCTGGTCGTTTCGGGCGGCTCCCTTGGCATCGACGAGTCCGCCCTCGACCGACTTCCGCTTGTAGTCGGCCCGCTGCTCGGGCGTCATCTTCGCCAGATCGGTCGGATCCTGGGTGCCCCAGCCATACCAGCCGGAGAGATTCTTGCCGTTGAACAGCGCGGTGTAGCCCGCCGGCGGCACGTTGTGTTCGGCACGGGCCGGCGCGGTGGCACCGGCGAGGACGGCGAGCAGGCAGAACGTGACAGTCTTCATGGAGATGATGCCAGCGGTGGGT
>JBJTSM010000017.1:0-2698 GCA_046076685.1 Planctomycetia bacterium
CTTCTCGGCGCAGTTGAGGCAGCCCTCCTGCACCTGGGCCAGCCAGGCAGCTCTGCCGGCGGGCGTGGTCCGCTGGCCGTAGAGCGGGTCACCAGCGGTCGACATCACGTCGGACAGGGCGACGAACATGTAGTCGAAGCCGCCGTAGCCGCTGACCGGATCGCGGACGGCGCCGCCAGGGACCGACGGGCAGATGAACGTCTGCACGGTCGTCTTGGCGGCCGTCTGCCCGGCCGTGTGCGCCGTATCGTCGTAGGAGCGGCCCTTCGCCTTCGCGTGGAGTTTCGCGCCTGACGAGAGCGTGTAGGCGCCGTCCGAGCCGAGCGACAACGCGGAGGTGTAGCCCGTGTATCGGGTGTCGAACAGATCATAGAGCTGCGTCTGCTCCATGAAGGGCAGGATCATCGTGGCGGTGGAGTGGACCATGTAGACCGTCGACGAGGAGCCCGTAGAGTCGCACTGCCCCGCGTAGGGCAGCTTCTTATTGGCGGATTCGAAGTTCATGACGCCGAGGCCGATCTGCTTGAGCTGGTTCAAGCACTGGCTGCGGCGGGCCGACTCGCGGGCGCTCTGCACGGCGGGCAGAAGCAGCCCGACGAGCGTGCCGATGATGGCGATCACGACCAAAAGCTCGACGATGGTGAACCCCGGCCGAGCGGGCATCCGCGGGGCACCGGGGACCGATGTCGGTGTCATGACGTTCCTCCGGAGAGCGAGCAGCCCCAAAACGAGAACAATCGTTTATCTTTCGAAGAAGATACTGTACCACGCCGGGCCGGTCAAGGTATCGGCTTACTCCTTGCCTGAGCTTTTCCGCCGGCTTTTCGACTGTTTTTCCGCGGCGGATCACCGGCGGGGCGGCTGGCTCGTGAGCTGCACGAGGGCCTCGATCACGCGGGCCCGCGCCGCATCGCGGAGGACGAGATAGCGGTGCTTGCCGGCGGCGTCGGCCGTGAAGACGGTCGCGCCGGCGTCGGTCACCGTCACCCTGCCCGGCGGCGAATAGTCGAAGTAGCCCCGGTCGCCGAGCACGCCGTCGAGCACGCTCGTGAGATCCCAACTCGGCCGGTCGTTGGGCGGCGGGGAGACGATCCGATAGGCATCGACGACGGGGTGATGCGGCACGTATCCAAAATCGTGGAGAATGCTCTGGCTCGGATAGGGTAGCGCGATGCCGATCTCGAAGCCGCTCCAGACCACCTCCGTCGGCCAGCGGGCGGCGATCGCCGCGGCCGCCGCCCGGTCACGGATCACGTTGTATTCACCGTAGGCGGGGTTGCCGTCGATCGGTGTGAAGGCGCCGGCCATGAGTTCGAGCAGCCGCACCTTCTTCGCGACGAGTTCCGGTCCTGGCAGCGGACTGGCCGCGTCGGCCGGGCTCTCCAGGAGTCGGGCGAGGTTTGTCGAGAACCCGACCTGGATCACCACCACGGAACCATCCTCCGCCGCGGCGAGCGTTCTCCGCAGCACCGCGACCGCATCGGGGGCGTCTCTGCCATCGAGCAGGTCGTGCGGATAGCGAAACCCCGCTGCATTCTTCTCGGCGGCCAGCTTGAGGTAGGCGCTCGGCGGCTTGGCAACTCCCGGCCGCACGACCCCGATCGGTATGTCGGGGCGGCCGTAGAACGTGTTGACGCAATCGACGAACGGGCCGGCCTGCGGATGATCGGCCGACACCGTGACCGCCACCAGCCGGCAGCGACCACGGGACTCGAGGGCGTGCAGCATCGCCAACGCCGCCACATCGTCACAGTCTTCGCAGATGTCGGTATCGAAAATCACCGGCACGGGAGCCGGTGATTCAGCCCGCGGTGTCGGGCCAGGGACGGTTGCCACGAGGCCGAGTGCCGCAACGAGGATCGCGAGCCGTACGGAGGTGCCCGTCGTCATCATGAGCGTGGCACCTCTCGGGAGGATTGAAACATCAAGATCTCGTCGCGGCGGGGGGCGGAGGCCTGGGCGCCGTGCCGGGTGACGGCGATCGCCGCCGCGGCGTTGGCGAATGCCGCCGCCTCGACCAGGCTTTTGCCTTCGGCGAGGGCCACGGCGAGACAGCCGTTGAAGACATCGCCGGCGGCGACGGTGTCGACCGCCACGACGTCGTGACCGGCCACGTGGGCCGTCGCGGCCGCGTCGGCCACCACCGCCCCGCGGCGGCCGAGCGTGATCACGACCGACCGCGGTCCCGCGGCAATCAAGCGGCCGGCGGCGACTGCGGCAGAGGGCTCGTCGGTCACCGCGAGTCGAGTGAGCAATTCGGCCTCGGTCTCGTTGGGCGTGAGGATCGTCACCTGCGCGAGCAGCCCGGCGTCGAGCGGCCGTGCGGGCGCCGGATTGAGGATCACCGGCACGCCCGCAGCATGGGCCACCGCGACGGCGTGCCGCACGGTGTCGAGCGGGATTTCAAGCTGCACGAGCAGGATGTCGGCGGCCCGGATTGCGTCGCGGGCCCGGTCGATGTCGGCCGGCAGCAATCGGTCGTTCGCACCGCTCGCCACGGCGATGCTGTTTTCGCCGCGGTCGTCCACGAGGATGAAGGCGACGCCCGACGCCGTCGCCAGATCGCGGGAGATGAAGGTGGTGTCGATGCCTTCGGCCGCGAAGGCGGCCACCGCGGCGTCGCCCATCGCGTCGGCGCCGAGCTTGGCGATAAGAGTGGTGCTGCCTCCCGAGCGGGCCGCGGCCACGGCCTGGTTGG
>JBJTSM010000018.1:0-5825 GCA_046076685.1 Planctomycetia bacterium
TACAAGCCCTGAGCGCAAGCGACGGGATTTCATCCCCCTGCTCGCGCCGGGGGCTTGTATGCAAGCCCTGAGCGCAAGCGACGGGATTTCATCCCCCGGCTCGCGCCGGGGGCTTGTATGCAAGCCCTGAGCGCAAGCGACGGGATTTCAGCCCCCGGCTCGCGCCGGGGGCTTGTATACCAGCCCTGAGCGCAAGCGACGGGATTTCGTCCCTCGGCTCGCGCCGGGGGCGTGTATGCAAGCCCCGGAGGGCCGACGCGGCTGGTCGGACAGCCCGAGCCCGGCGTGATCACAGATTCTTCAGCGGCCGCTTCTCCTTGCGGACTTCCAGCATCCGCTTCTTGTCGTCAACGCCCGCGGACGGCACCCCGCCACCGCCTCCATCCCCCATCTTCGGCTTGTTGACGCCGGTGTGCCGCTCGACCCAGGTGTATCCCAGCGGCCGCCGCAGCTCCTCGGCGGCGAGCAACGCCCACGGCGTGCCGGGGTGTTCCCGCACCACCCGCTCCAGCAGCATCAGGGCCTGCTGCGACGTCTTCTCCGTCTGTGAGCCGGCCTTCGAGACATCCTCACTCTCCTCGAGCACCCACGTGTCGTTGTTCGGATCCTTGAACCTCATGCCCGACTTCGCCTGGGCGAGCATGGTGTTGTAGGCGTCGGTCCGCACCTTCAGGGCCAGCACCCGGCCCAACGACAGGTCATACCCCGCCTGCCACCGCTTTTCCTTGATGGCGTCCCGATCCTGCAGGCCGGACTTGAGCAGCTCCGCCAGCACGTCGATCCGGGGCTGGATCCGGGCGGCCGTCTTCTGGGCCTCGCCGAGCAACTGGGCGAGCTGGCCGTCATCCTGGCGGGGAAACTCCATGGTGGGTGATTCCATCGGAGCGACCTCGACCGACCTCGCCGCCTCGACCAGGACTCGCTTGGCCTTGTTGCCCGCGAGCATCTTGTCGATCGTGGCGGCCGACAGGTAGTCGGGCTGGTAGTTCCGCATCACGTCGGAATCGAAAAAGTGACGGAGACGAGACGACATCGCCGCCGTCTGGTCGTCGCTGACCCGCCCCTGCGCCCCGCGGTTGGCGTGGACGGCGAAATAGATGCCGCCGGTCGCCGCACAGAGCTTGGAGAGGCTGAACGGGCCGAAGCCCGAATCGATCGCCTCGTCGGCGAACTTCCCGGAACGCACCCGCACCACCTCGGGATAGAGGGTTTCGGGCCCCTGCTCCACCACGGCCCACTGCACTTCCTGGTCATACTGCTTGTCGAATTCGACGAACTTGAACTTCACCTCCTTCATGCCGAACGGCGCCGGCACGCCGACGACGTAGACCGGGATGCCGAGCTGGCGGCAGAAGGCCGCGGTCTTGTCGGCCTCGTTCTGGTCGTTCCCCACCTCGTCGGTGAAGGCGATGATCATCACGTTTTTCTGCGGCGCCCGGCGGAACACGCTCGCCTCGTTGGCGGCGTTGCGGATCGCGGTGAAGGTCATCTCGACCCCGGAGTCGTCGATCGGGATCGTCTCGATCGCCTTCACGACGGCGGCGGCATCGTCGGTCGCCTTCGTCACGAGCATCACGTTCTTGCCGTAGGCGATCACCATGTTCTTCAGATCGGGCCGGCGGGCCGCCAGCCGGTTGACGCCCAGTTCGTCGAACACCCGCTCGAGCCGGGCGGCGATCTCCTTCCGCTGGCCCGCGAGGCTCACCGACTGATCGAAGACCCAGCAGACGACGGTGGGCCGCTGGTCGAGCGAAGCGGCGATCTCGCCGGTGAGCCGATCGATCGCCCCCGTGGCCCCCGTGGCCCCGGCGCCGACGGCCCCCTTCACGACCACGGTGGCATCGAGCGTGGCTGCGGCGGGAATCACGTCGATGGGTTCGAGGGTCACGTCGCTGGCTAGATCGATTTCCTCCTCGATCGGCACCACCGACTGTTCGGAGAGGGTGGGGGCGAGTGCCTGCGCCACTTCCATGCTGCTCTCGTCGCTGACCGCCCCCTGATGCGATTCCTCCTCGTCGGCGACGGCTATTTCGCGGGGCACTTCGAGGACGTCCTCCACCGCCTCCTGCGGCTGGATGATCGTGATCGCCGGAGCCGACCGGGGCGACTCCCTCAGAGCCACGAGGGCCAACGACAGGAGCACCGCCACGTGAATGAACAGGCTGACGAACCAGGCCGGCGTATCGCCGTCCAGCGGCGTCTCCTCCTCACCTGTATACGACTGCCACCACCGTCGGCACCCGGCCAGCAGTTCTTCCAGGAATTCCACGGGAAGCCCTCGCTCGCTTGAAAGGAAACCGCGGCCGGCCGGTCCGCGGACGAGACCGATCCACCACCTGGGCACGGCCGTATCACATTCGCTCCAGCCGCCGGCCGTTATTCCCCGTTCACGGGGATGGCCTTTTGGTTGCCCGGATCCACCCCCAAATGATAGCTTTTTCAGGGCGTTTTTGCCACAACGAAGGGACGAGACCGCCCCCCGTCCCTCTCCCTCGGAAACCATGCTGATGGCGTTGAACCCGCGATTCTGCTTCAGGCGGTCCTGCTCCACGTCGTGCGGGCAGTTCTGCCTGTCCTCGATTCTGCTTCTGGCCCTGGTGTTCGGCTGCGCCCCCGAGGTCGGGGCGGCGGACGAAGCCTCTACCGCGGCCGTGCCCGCCGCGGAGGAATTGCGGCTCGAAACCTCCGACGGCATCCGCATCGCCGCCTGGTACTACCCGGTCGCAGAAGGGGCCCGGGCGACGGCCACGGTCATCCTGATCCACGATCTGGAGGGCTCGCACAAGACGGTCGAGCATCTGGCGAAGTCGCTGCAGCGGTCGGGATGCGCCGTCGTCGCGCCCGATCTCCGCGGTCACGGCGGCAGCACCCGGCCGGCGAACGGCGGTGGCGGAGCCGGCACGAAGGCCGATCCCATCGATCCCCGCATGCTCAAGAAAATCGACCTCGAATCGATCGCCGCCGCGACCGGTGGCAGGCTCCGCGACCAGTGCACCGTGAGCGGCGAGATCGAGGCGGTCCGCAACTGGATCAAGCGGAAGTCCGACGCCGGCGCTCTCGACATCGACCGGCTCTGCGTCGTCGGCTGCGGCCTGGGCGGCACGTTGGCATCGCTCTGGACGGTGGCCGACTGGAATTGGCCGCCGACCACGTCCGGCCCGCAGGGGCGACAGGTGCGGGCGCTCGCGCTCGTCAGCCCGATCTGGGCCACCAAAGGCATCTCGATGACGCTGCCACTCACGAGCGACGCGCTCAAGACCGAAATCCCGATCATGGTGCTGGCGGGCAAGTCGGATCGCGACGCGATCCGTTTGTTCGATCAGCTCAAGCGGCTGCGGCCCGACGCCTGGTTTCAGCAGCGGATCGACCAGCCGCCGGAGAAGGCCAAGGACCTCGAGGACGCGGCCAAGGGCACCGCCTTTTTCATCCAGGCCGACACCAGCCTGACGGGCGACAAACTGGCCGACGATCCCACCATGAACGTCGCCGCTCAGATCAATACGTTTTTCTCACTCGCCCTGTCCCGCAAGCGGGACTAGCCACGGCCTGCGAAACGCGTCAGCGGCCTGTGGCCGACCTCTCGAGCCAGACCTGCTGTCCTGCAGGCCGGCTCGGCTGAGGCACGGCGGCCGCGGTGCGGCCGTCGCTTCGGCCGCCCCCGCTGATCGCGGGTTCGATGGCGAGCCCGCCGGCGGCTCCCCGGGTTGCCTGGGCGGGAAGCGTCCAGGATGGCGGCAGCCGCAATGGCAGTCCGATCGGCAGGAGCTGCGGGTCGGTGAGGCGATCCCTGTTGGCCTCCCAGATTGCGGCCGCAGCCCCCGCGTGCCCATAGACCTGCAGGGCGATTCCCGTCAGATCGTCGCCGTCGCGGACGACGTATTCCGCCGGCACCGCCGACGGCTGGAGCGATCGACCCGCGACCGGCATGGGAAGTGGCGTGCTCGTGACCGGCGGACCGGAGACATCCCGCGCCGACCAGCCGACGGACAGCGGCGGAGGGGCATGGCCGTCGAGCAGCGGTGGCGGGGGAATCGCGACGGTGGAGCGATAGGTTCCGTCGAGAGGCGGCACGGCCGGAGAGAACTCGATCCCGGAGGCCGGAAGCGCAGCCGGAGGGACCGGGGGGGCGGTCGGCGGTAACCGCTCCTGTCGCCGCCCATCGTCGTGCCACGGTGCCACGCCACCGTCGAGCACGACCGCACCGCCCGCCACTCCCCCCGGCGGCGGCGGCTGCCGCGGATCAGGGATCGCATGCCCGGCCACACCGATCGCAAGCGCGGGAGCCATCGATCGCGGATCCGCCGGACGCATGGCATCCGCGGACTCCGCGGTCTGGCGGGCCTGGAGCACCGCCGACACGAACGGCTCGGCCAGCACGGCTCCACCGGCGAGCATCGACATGCCGACGACGAAACGCAGCGTGTGCATGATCTGCGACATGCTCTGCTCCTCGGGAGGCGGCCCGAAAGAATGGGACCGAAGGGGGAACAGGCCCTACCTCGGGCCGGACCTGAGGCAACTATGCACCGCACCGGAGAGACGGGCGGGCGGCCGGCACGGGGCTCGCCGTCGGGCGGCGTCCCCGCCGCCGTCAGAGCCGGCATTTCCCGCAGGGTTTCCCTGCGGCCTCGCCGGCGGCCTAGGCCGACAGCTGCGGCTTCGATCGCGCCGCCTGCTCACTCCGCCGGGCGGCGGCGGCCCCTTCCTGCAGCCACAAGACGATCGGCGCGGCGATGAAGATCGTGCTGTAGCTGCCGCTGATGATGCCCACGAGCATCGTGAAGGCGAAGGCGTGGATTCCCTGCCCGCCGAGCAGGTAGAGGATCAGCGTCGCCAAAAGCGCCGTGCCCGAGGTGAGGATCGTCCGGCTGAGCGTCTGGTTGACCGCCTTGTCGATCATCGCCGCCGTGACATACGGGCTCTTGCCGCGCAGTTCGCGGAGCCGGTCGAAGATCACGATCGTGTCGTTGATCGAAAAGCCCACGATCGTCAGCAGCGCCGCCACGACGTCCAGGCTGATCTTGAAATCATCGACGAGCGCCCAGCCGAGGAACCGGCTCACGTAGGTGCTCAGCGCGAGACAGGCCACCGCCACCAGCACGTCGTGGATGAGCGCGACCACGGCGGCGAGGCCGAAGGCGACGTTCTGGAACCGCACCCAGACGTAGAGCACGATCATCAGCAGGCTCGCCAGCAGCGCGTAGAGCGCGGTGATCTTCGTGTTGCCCGCCACCTTGCCGCCGATCGAGTTGGCCGAGAGGTAGACAGGCGTGTCGCCCAGCTTCTTCGCCAGCCCCTCCACCACGCGACGGGCCGTGGCGGTGTCGAGCGACGTCGAGAGGGCCCAGTTGCGGTAGGGCTTCGTCCGGCTGGCGACGCCCTTCGTCTCCGCCGCGTCCGGCTCGATCTCGAAGGCGGCATCGCCGACCCCCTCCGCCCGCAGGGCGTCTTGGATGGTGGCCCGCAGGGTCGGCAGGTTGATCCGTTCCGGGAAGTCGAGCGCCACGGCCGTCGGGAGGCCGACGGTCTCCGCAGT
Source organism: Planctomycetia bacterium (assembly GCA_046076685.1). GTDB lineage: Bacteria > Planctomycetota > Planctomycetia > Pirellulales > UBA1268 > CAMCQY01. The sequence goes on from JBJTSM010000018.1 coordinate 5,537, forward strand.
CGGCTTGCCGTCGGCGGCCGCGGACGTGATCTCGCCGAATCCCATCGAGTAGGTGGCGAGCCTGCCGGGAAACACGTCGCGCAGGGTCCGCTCCACCTGGTCATCGTCGCGGACCGAGGTGTCGATCTTGTATCGCGTGCCCGGTGCTGCGTCGGCCGACGTCACGGCGCTCACCGCCACGTCGGGCAGCACCGCCACGGCCTTGCGCACCTCCGCGATGTCGAGGGCCTGGTCGGGCTTGAAGGCCACCTGCACGCTCGTGCCGCCGGTGAAGTCGATGTCGAACAGC
>JBJTSM010000019.1:0-2805 GCA_046076685.1 Planctomycetia bacterium
GCCGGCGAGGATCATCGAGATCGGCGTCGGCGCCTCGACGTGCGCGTCGGGCAGCCAGGTGTGCACGGGCACCACCGGCACCTTGATCACGAAGCCGATCAGGAGCAGCAGAAACGCCCACTTCTCCAGGCTCATTCCCCAGACCTGCGCTGCCGCAAACGGCGAGTTTGGAAGCTGGCCGATCTGGGCCAGGGCCAGGATGTTGAAGGAGTGGACGGGTCGGTCGGACATGCGAATGGCATCGAGCGACGGGCTCACCGCATGGGCGGCGACGAGCTGTTCGTCCGACAGCAGCCGCAGGTCGCTCGTGAAGTAGAGCATCAGAATCGCCAGCAGCATGAGCACGCTGCCCAGCAACGTGTAGAGAAAGAACTTGATCGCGGCATACTCACGGCGTGGGCCGCCCCAGATGCCGATCAGGAAATACATCGGGAGCAGCATCACTTCCCAGAACACGTAGAACAGGAAGAAGTCGAGCGACACGAAGACCCCGAGCATCCCGGTGACGAGGAGGAGGAAGAGAACGTGGTAGGCCTTGACGTGCTTCGTGATCGGCCAGCTGGCTGCGGCGGCCAGCATCGACAGGAACGTCGTCAGCACGACCAGTGGCAGGCTGATGCCGTCGACGCCCAGCAGGTACTCGATGCCGAACGACTCGATCCAGGGGAGCTTGACGACCGCCTGCATCGACGGATCACCGAGCCGAAACTGGGCCGGGCCGACGGCACCGAACAGCGACGGAATGGCCAGCCACAACGAAAGCACGAACACAACCGCGGTGGTGATCAGCGTGGTCCACCGGATGAAATCCTCGCGGGCCTTCGGCACGATCGGCAGCGACAGAAACGCCGCCACGAGGGCCGGCAGGAAGACGATGGTGGACAGGGGCCAAAGGGCTGGCTGGGCGAGCGTATCGATGGGAGACATGGAAAAATCCGTCGGGGAGCGTGGAATGCCTGTGCTGGCTGGGCGGTTGACGTGGGAAACGGGGTGGGGGCTCGAAATCTCGTATGACTGGGTGACGCGGGCGATTCGTCAACTGGCGAGTGCGGACCGGAACAGCATGCTCGCCAGCACGAACAACGCCACCGTGCCGACCACGATGAACATGACGTACTGACGGAGCCGTCCCGTCTGCAGTTTCTTCAACTCGAGGCCGAGGTTCCACGTGGCAGTGGCCGTGGCGTTGACGAGGCCGTCGACGATGGTTCGGTCGATCCAGGCATCCAGCCCGGCCAACTGCCGGGCGGACCAGGCGATCCCGTCGATCAGGCGATCGATCACGCCCCGGTCGGTGCCGCTCGCGAGGCCGGCGATGGCGAACGCGGGACGGACGAAGATCGCGTGATACAGTTCGTCGAAGTACCAGCGGTTGGCCAGGAAGGCGTACACCGGCCGAAACATGGCGGCGACCGCGTCTGGCGAGATCACGCGCCACAGGTACATCGCAGCCGCGAGCAGCACGCCCGCGGCCGCCGTGCAGAATGCGGTCAGCGTGGCGGTCACGTGCACGGCCCCCACATGGCTGTCGTGCTCGGCGGGGATGGTCAGACCGCCGAAGAGATAGCCACCCGTGGTGGCCACCGCCGTGCCCGCCGGCCGGGCCTGCTCGAGCAGGTTCGGCAGGCTGAAGCCGCCGGGCAGCGTCCAGCCCGCGACGACGGCCAGCACCGACAGCACGACGAGCGGCGCGACCATCACGTTCGGCGACTCATGGGCGTGATCGGCCACGTGGTGATCCCGTGGCGTGCCGGCGAACGTCATGAACCAGAGGCGGAACATGTAGAACGCAGTCAGGAAAGCTCCGCCGGCCACGGCGTAGAAGAGAATCGACCACGCAGGATTCGCCTGTGAGTACAGGAGCGCCTGCGCGAGAATCGCGTCCTTGGAGTAGTAGCCCGAAAGACCGATCACAAACGGCACGCCGGCGCCGATGATCGCCAGGCACCCAACGAGCATCGTCCCGGCCGTCCACGGCATCACCCTGGCCAGGCCGCCCATCTTTCGCATGTCGTTGGTGTGACAGGCGTGAATGACGGATCCCGAGCAGAGGAAGAGCAGGCTCTTGAAGAAGGCGTGGGTGACGAGGTGGAACAGCCCCGCCGACCAGCCGCCGACCCCGAGCGCGAGCATCATGTATCCCAGCTGGCTCACCGTGGAGTAGGCGAGCACCCGTTTGATGTCGTTGGCCACCAACGCGATCGTGGCCGCGATGAACAGCGTGATGCCGCCGACGATCGCGATCACGAGCAGCACGTCGGGCGTGAGCACCGGATAGAAACGACCGACGAGATAGACGCCCGCCGCCACCATCGTCGCCGAGTGCACCAGAGCCGACACCGGCGTCGGCCCTTCCATCGCATCCGGAAGCCACACGAAGAGGGGGAACTGCGCGCTCTTGCCGACGCACCCGCAGAAGATGCCGACGCCTGCGATAAAGAGGAGCCAACGCCCCATGCCCTGCGACCGCCAGCCCTCGATGCGACTGGAGATCTCGTCGGCGCCAGCCTGGGGACGGTCGGCATGCTCGACGGCGATCCGGGCGACTTCCTCCGCATTGGCGAACGCGACCATCCCGTCGGGGACTTGCAGGGCATGCCCGTTCGCGGCGGGCCGCACGAGACTGAAGAGCCCGGGCCTCGCGACGGCGGCGCCGTCGCCTCCCGTCGCGACCGTGTCGGCGAAATGGAGCGTGCCGAGCGCCCCCCAGAGGGCCATCAGGCCGATCAGCATGCCGAAGTCACCGACGCGGTTGACGATGAACGCCTTGTTGGCGGCGTTCGAGGCGCTCTTCCGCTCGAAGTA
>JBJTSM010000020.1:0-9660 GCA_046076685.1 Planctomycetia bacterium
CCTGCCGCTCGATCCAGGCGGGATCGGTCCGCATCATCTCGAGCTCCGCCGGCGTCTGCGGTTTTTCCAGGAACCCATCGACGCGGCCCGAACCGTCGAGCCGCATGATTCCGAGCGCGGACGCCGCCTCCGCGTGCACGGGGATGCCCGCGATCGTGACGTCGGCGCGGCTGGACAGATGGGTGGCCAGCATGTCGGCATAGTTCATGCGGTAGAGTTGATCGCCCGAGAGGATCAGCACGTGGCGGATGTCGGGCTGCTGCAGATAGCGGAGATTCTGCCTGACCGCGTCGGCCGTGCCCTGGTACCAGCCGGTGCTGTCGGTGGTCTGTTGGGCGGCGAGGATCTCCACGAAGCCGCCGCTGAACGGGTCGAAGGTGTAGGTGCGGCGGATATGCCGGTGGAGGCTCACGGAGTTGAACTGCGTGAGCACGTAGATCCGCTGCACGCCGCTGTTGATGCAGTTGGAGAGCGGCACGTCGATGATGCGGTATTTGCCGGCCAGTGGCACGGCCGGCTTGGAGCGGTCGCGGGTGAGGGGGTAGAGCCGCGTGCCGCGGCCGCCGCCAAGTACCAGGGCCAACACACGTTGTACGTTCATCGGAACACTTCCTTGCGACTGCCTGAGCCTGCCCGCCGGCCGCAGATCTTAGCAGATGGCCGGAAGAATCGGCCGCGCCGCTTCACTTGAGCACGAAATTCACGAGCCGGCCGGGCACCGCGACGACTTTCGCGATCTCCCTGCCGGCGATCAACTCCGCGATTTTCGGGTCAGCGGCGGCCGCCGCCTTCATCGCCTCGGCGTCGGCCTCGGCGGGCACGACCACGCGACCGCGGAGCTTGCCCTGGATCTGCACCGGGATCTCGACCGTGTCGTCCTTCAGCCACTGCTCGTCGACGGCGGGCCAGGCGGCCAGCGACACCGGTGCCTGCCGGCCGAGGATCTCCCACAGTTCCTCGGCGAGATGCGGTGCGAAGGGGGCGAGCACCGTCACGAACGGCTCGAGGATCGCCCGCGGCCGCCGTTCGAGCGGCGTGCAGAAATTCACGAACTCCATCATCCGGGCGATCGCCGTGTTGAAGGAGAGCGCCTGGATGTCCTTCGTCACCTTGTCGACCGCGCGGTTGATCTCGCGGAGCTGGTCGTCGGTCGGAGGATCGTCGCAGACCTGCGGGGCCAGGGTGATCTCGTCGGCACGCTCGTCCACCACCAGCCGCCAGCAGCGGTCGAGAAACCCGCGCACTCCACCCACGCCTGCCGTGCTCCAGGGCTTCGTCGCCTCCAGCGGCCCCATGAACATCTCGTAGAGCCGCAGGCTGTCGGCGCCGTGGTCACGGACCACCTGGTCGGGATTCACCACGTTGCCGCGGCTCTTCGACATCTTGTAGGCCCGGCTTTCGACCCGGATCTTGGGCGCGTCGCGGAGCACGAAGTGTTCCCCCTGCTTCTCCACCTGGTCGGCTTGGACCCGCACCGGAGCGTCCCCCTCCGCCTGCTGGCCCGCCGTCACCCAGCCCCCCTTGGCGCTGCGGTAACCGGTGAACTCCATCTCGCCGAGGATCATCCCCTGGTTTACGAGCTTGCCGAACGGCTCGGGATGCGAGACGTGGCCGCGGTCGAAGAGCACCTTGTGCCAGAACCGGCTGTAGAGCAGGTGGAGCACGGCGTGTTCCGCGCCGCCCACGTAGAGGTCGACGGGCATCCACGCCTGCTCGATCTCGGGGTCGAGGAAGCGGTCGGCGTTGCGTGGGTCGAGGAACCGCAGGTAGTACCAGCAGGAGCCCGCCCATTGCGGCATGGTGTTCGTCTCGCGGCGATACCGCTTGCCGTCGCGCTCCACGAACAGCCATTCGGCCGGAGATCGCGACAGCGGCGGGTCGGGCGTGTCGCCGGGCTTGAAGTCGGTGAGGTGCGGCAGGTGGACCGGGAGTTCGTCCGCGGCGACCGGCCGGATGACCCCGGTGGGCCGGCCGTCGGCGTCGAGTTCGTGCAGGATCGGAAACGGCTCGCCCCAGAACCGCTGCCGGCTGAAGAGCCAGTCGCGGAGCTTGTAGTTGACCGCGGGGCGGCCGAGCCCGGCGGTGGCGAGATCGTGCGAGACCCGCGTGATGAAGGACCGTGTGTCGAGGCCGGTGTAGGGGCCCGACGCGATCGCCCGGCCGTCGCCCGCGAAGAGCTCGCCCGCCGCGACGGCGGTGCCGTCGGCCGGCTCCACGACCGTCACCACGTCGAGCCCGAACGTGCGGGCAAATTCGAAGTCACGATCGTCGTGCGCCGGCACCGCCATGATCGCGCCGGTGCCGTACGACGCCAGCACGTAGTCGGCGACCCAGACGGGGATCGGCCTGCCCGACAGCGGATGAACGACGCACGATCCCGTGAACACGCCCGTCTTCTCGCGGGCCAGGTCGGTGCGATCGAGGTCGCTCTTCCGCGCCGCGGCCTGGCCATACGCCCGGATCGCCTCCCGCTGGGCCGGCGTCGTGAGCCGGTCGAGCAGCGGGTGCTCGGGCGCCACGACCATGAAGGTGACGCCGTAGAGCGTGTCGGGACGGGTCGTGTAGACGCGGAGCACGTCGTCGGGTGGCAGTTCCGGGAATCCGGCGCGAGCCCGTCGTTGCTTCCAGTGCGTGAAGGCCGAGTCACCTTCGCCCGCGGGAGCGATGAAGAAGTCGACCTCGGCGCCGGTGCTCCGGCCGATCCAGTCCCGCTGAAGTTTCTTGATGCTCGCGGGCCAGTCGAGGCCTTCGAGTTCGCGGTCGAGCCGATCGGCATAGGCCGTGATCCGGAGCATCCACTGTCGCAGCGGGATGCGCACCACCGGATGGCCGCCCCGCTCGCTGACCCCGCCGATCACCTCCTCGTTGGCCAGCACCGTGCCGAGCGCCGGGCACCAGTTCACCGGCGCCTCCGACTGGTAGGCGAGACGGTGGGCGTCGCGGTAGCTCGCGATCGCGGCGTCGCCGCGGGCGGCGACCTCGGCGGGGATCGGCAGTTCGGCGATCGGCCGCCCCTTCTGCAGGGCGGTGTCGAACCAGGTGTCGAAGAGCTGGAGGAAGATCCACTGTGTCCAGCGGACATATTCCGGGTCGGTCGTCGCCAGGGAGCGGTTCCAGTCGTAGCTGAAGCCGAGCATCTTCAGCTGGCGTCGGAACGTCCCGATGTTCCGCTCGGTGCTCTCCCGCGGCGGCGTGCCCGTGCGGATCGCGTGCTCCTCGGCCGGCAGGCCGAAGGCGTCGAAGCCCATCGGGTGCATCACGCTCGTGCCCCGCATCCGCTCGAAACGGGCCACGATGTCGGTGGCCGTGTAACCCTCCGGATGGCCGACGTGCAGCCCGTCGCCGCTCGGGTAGGGAAACATGTCGAGCACGTACTTCTTGCCCCGGCCACCCTGGGCCGGCAGCCGTGGCGTGGCGAACGTGTCGTGCGTGTCCCACCAGGCCTGCCACTTGGGTTCGATCCGGGACGGCTGGTAACGGGGCATCGCTGGGCGTCCGAAGGGCGTTGGGAAGGCGGCTGGCACGGGGGAGAAACGAGCCTGCACCGGGCTGAACTGGCCATCCCGGGCGGCGCCGATTCTAATGCCTGCCGACGGACGGACAACGAGCCCGCCCGCTACGGCCCCCGGACCCAAGCCCATGCCCACCGAGCCCGAATCACCGATGGTGCTGCAGCGGCGGATGCTGCGAACCTGCCGCAGCGCCGGCGGCCGACTCAAGATGGCCGATTCGCTCGGCACCAGGCTGACCGGCCGGGAACTGCTCACCCGGATTTTTGCCGCCAAGAGCGTGCTCGATCGCGTGCTCGCGGCCGACGAAAAGATGGTGGGGGTGCTGCTGCCGCCGACGGCGGGCGCCGCGGTGGTGAATGCGGCGCTCGCGCTCTCCGGCCGCGTGGCGGTGAATCTCAACTACACGGCGTCACAGGCGATTCTCGACGTGTGCATCGAGCGGGCGCATCTGCGGCACGTGATCTCGAGCCCGGCGTTTCTCGGCCGGGTGAAGCTCGACGTGGGCACGAAGCTGCTCGATGCCGGCGACCTGAAGAAGCGACTTGGTGCGTTCGACAAGCTTCGGGCGTTCGTCCACGCCACGGTCACGCCGGTCGGCCTGCTCGACAGGCTGCTCGGACTCGGTCGCATCCGTCCCGACGACGTGCTCACCGTGATCTTCACTTCGGGCTCCACGGGCGATCCCAAGGGAGTCGTGCTCACGGTCGAAAACGTCGGCTCGCAGATTCGGGCGATCGACGGGATGCTGCACCTCTCCGCGGCCGACGTGGCGCTGGGCGTGCTGCCGTTCTTCCACTCCTACGGCTACACCACCACGCTCTGGACGCCGCTGGCGCTCGAGCCGGCCGTCGTCTACCACACCGATCCGCGCGACGCGCAGACGGTCGGCCGCCTGGCACGCGAGTTCCATGCCACGCTCCTGATGGCGACGCCGACGTTCCTCCGCTACTACACCCGCCGGACGCCGCCCGAAGACTTCTCCACGCTGGAGGCGGTGTTCGGCGCCGCCGAAAAGCTTCCCAAGGAGGTCTGTGACGCCTTCGAGAAGCGGTTCGGCCTGCGGCCCAGCGAGGCCTACGGCGCCACCGAACTTTCGCCGCTCGTGGCGGCCAACGTGCCGCCGACACGCCACGTGCCCGGCCGTCCCGCCGATGCGCGGGAGGGCACCGTGGGCCAGCCGATCCTCGGCTGCCGGGCGCGGATCACCGCCCGCGACGGTTTCGAGGAGCTGCCGGTCGGCGAGGAGGGGATGCTCTGGATCAGCGGGCCCAACGTGATGCAGGGCTATCTCGACCGGCCCGACCTGACGGCGAAGGTGGTGAAGGACGGCTGGTACTGCACCGGCGACATCGCCCGGCTCGATGCCGAAGGTTTCATCACGATCACCGGCCGCGAGAGCCGGTTCTCGAAGATCGGCGGTGAAATGGTGCCGCACCTCACCATCGAGGAGGCGGTGAACGAGGCGCTGGGCGCCGCCGAAGGCGAACTGCTGGCCGTGGTGACCGCCGTGCCCGACGCCGCCAAGGGAGAGCGGCTGATCGTGTTCCACCTGCCGACCAGTCGCAGCCCGGCCGATGTCGTGCAGACGATGCTGCAGCGCGGCCTGCCGAAGCTCTGGGTGCCTTCTGCCGACAGCTTCGCGGAGATCGCGGAGTTGCCGCTGCTCGGTTCCGGAAAGCTCGACCTCCGGCACCTGGGCGAGATGGCCCGGCAGCGGTTCACGGCCGGGAAGACGCCGTGAGACCTGCTGAAGCGGTCGTGCCGCTGGCGATCCAACTGGGGCGGGCCGACGACATGCGGGCCGAGATCGCGGTGCGTGTCGCGCTCGAAGAAGATGGCGACGGCGAGCGACCGCAGTTCGGCGGCACGCTCGTGGGCCCGCGCCGCGGCCGCGACATGACGCTGCCGACGACGGTGAGGCTCGTCGCCGTGGCGGGCGATTGCGCCGCCGTGGCCCGGGCGGGGTTCACGGAGCCCGCCTATTGGACGCCCGAACTCCCCAACCTCTACCGGCTCGAGGCGGAGGTCCGCCGCGGGGCGCGGACGGTCGCCGCCATCGACCGCCTGGTGGGGCTGCGGCGGCTCGGCGTCCGCGGCCGCTCGCTCTGGCTCGACGGCCGGCGGTGGGTGCCACGCGGCGTGACGATTTCGCCGGCGGGTTTCAGCCTGGAAGCCCTGCGGGAGGCGGCCGCGGCCGCGGTGATCGGCGATCCATCCGCCGAAATCCGTGCGGCCGCGGATCAGGCGGGGGTGGCGATCGTGGCGCGGCTCGAGGATGTGACCGGGCGGGCGCTCGATCCTGACGAGGCGACCGGGCGGATCGCGTCGTTCGCCCTGCACCCATCGGTGGTGCTGGCGGTGGTGCCGCGCACGTTGGACGGCGAGATGGCCAGGAGCATCGTCGCGGCCGCGCGGGACCGCAAGGGCACGATGCTCGTGGGCCTCGAGGTCGACGGCACCGAGCCTCCCGAAGCGACGCCGTCGCCGCTCGTCGATGCGGTCGATTGCCTGGTCGTGTCGCTGCCCCGCGATGCCCTGCCGCACGAACAATGGCGGCGTGGGCGGCCCGACAAGCCGCTCGTGGCCCAGCGGGCGAACGCGGCGGAAACCGTGGCGGAGCGACGCCGCGAGTGCGATCGGCTCCAGGCGGATCTCGCCGTCTGGGGGCTCGCCGCGGGAGCGGAGCACTTCCCCGGCGACTGGGCCGGGTATCTCGCAGCTGCGTGGTAGCATGGCTCGCATGGCAAGCTTCGATCCCGACCGTTATTCCCGCCAGGTCCGCTTCGCGCCGCTCGGGCAGGCCGGGCAGGCACGGCTCGCCGGGGCACGCGTGGCCGTGGTCGGCTGCGGGGCGCTGGGCAGCGTGGTGGCGATGGCGGTCGTGCGGGCGGGCGTGGGGCACGTGCGGATCATCGATCGCGACGTGCCCGAGCCGTCGAATCTGCCGCGGCAGGTGCTCTTCGACGAGGCCGACGTGGCCGCGGGCCTTCCCAAGGCTGCGGCCGCCGCCGCGCATCTGCGGCGGATCAACTCGGCCACGGTGATCGAGCCGGTGGTCGCAGACCTGACGCCGGCGAACGCGGCCACGCTCCTCGGCGGCGTCGACGTGATCGTGGACGGCACCGACAACTTCGAGGCGCGGTTCATCGTCAACGAATTCGCCTGCCGGCAGGGAATCCCGTGGGTGCACGGCGGCGCGATCGGTGCGGAGGGCCGCGTGCTCACCGTGCTGCCCGGCCGCACAGCCTGCCTGCGGTGTCTCGTGCCCGAGCCGCCCGCTCCCGGAGTGATGCCAAACTGCGACACAGCCGGCATCATCGGTCCCGCGGCCCTCGTCGTGGGCGCGGTCGAGGCCGCCGAGGCGATCAAGCTTCTCGCCGGGGTGACCGACGGTGTCGGCAACCGGCTCTTCGCCTGCGACCTCTGGGAGGGAACCTGGCGGACGATCGATCTGTCGGCCCTCGCCGCGCAGGGTTGCGCCACCTGCAGAGGCGGCGACTTTCCCTGGCTCGAAGGCCGGATGGCCGCTCCGGCGGCGGCGCTCTGCGGCCGCGAGGCGGTGCAGGTGGCGGCGGCCGGAGCGGGGACAGTCGATCTGGCCGCGCTCGCCACGCGGCTCGGGGCCTGCGGCCGCGTGACGGCGAATTCCTGGCTCGTGCGGGCCGAGGTGGAGCAGGGGATCGAACTGGCGGTGTTCGCCGACGGCCGGGCGATCGTGTCCGGCACGCGGGAGGAATCGAAGGCCCGCGCGATCGTCGCCCGCTACGTGGGTGCGTGACGGGCTGGCATCGCATACAAGCCCCGGGCGCAAGCCCGGGGGATCGGCTTCACGTGGAGTGGACGGTGCCGGTTGCGGCTTCCATGATCTTCTGCTCGGTGGCTTCGGATCGGGAGAATTCGCCGGTGAGCCGGCCCTCGGCGAGCACGATGATCCGGTCGGCGAGCGTGAGCAGTTCGGGCAGTTCGCTCGACGTCAGGATCACCCCGAGCCCGTCGCGACAGAGCCCGTCGATGAGCGCGTAGAGTTCGGCCTTCGCGCCCACGTCGATCCCCCGGGTGGGGTCGTCGAGCAGGAGCACGCGGGGCTTTGTCAGCAGCCAGCGGCCGATGATGCACTTCTGCTGATTGCCGCCCGAGAGGCCGGTGATGGCGGCGTGCGGCCCCGGGGTCTTCACGCCCGTCTCGCGGATCGGCCCGGCGACGAGATCCTCCTCGCGGCGCCGCCAGAGGAGCCCGCCGCGGAGGGCGTCGCGGAGACTGCAGAGGCTCACGTTGCCCGCCACGTCGAGATCGGGAAAGAGGCCGAGACGCTTGCGGTCCTCCGTCACCATCGCGATGCGGGCGTCGCAGGCCTCGCGCGGGTGCCGGAAGCGGACCGGCTTGCCGTCGAGCCCGATCGTGCCGGTCCAGGTCGGGTCGCCGGCGCCGAAGATCGTTTCCAGCAGTTCCGTGCGGCCGGCGCCCATCAGGCCGGCCACGCCGAGGATCTCGCCGGCATGCAGGTCGAACGAGACGTCCGCCAGCCGATAGCCCCGCGGATGGTCGGGCCAGGGGAGCGTCAGGTCGCGAACCTCGAGGAGCGTCGGGCCGCGGGTACGCGCGTGGTGGAAGGCGTGGTCGGCCAGTTCGCGGCCCACCATCCAGCCGGTGACTTCACGCGGGGTCGTGTCGGCCCTCGCCACCGTTCGCACATGCCGCCCGTCGCGCAGCACGGTGATCCGGTCGGCCAGCCGGAAGACCTCGTCCATCTTGTGCGAGATGTAGAGGATCGTGGTGCCGCCGTCGAGCAGCCGCCGGATCGTGCGCTCGAGCCGCGCCGACTCCGCCTCCGTCAGCGCGCTGGTGGGTTCGTCCATCACCACGATCGACGCCTCGAGCGACAACGCCTTGGCGATCTCCACGAGCTGCTGATCGCCGACCCGCAGGCTGCCCGTCCGCGTGTCGGACGCCACCGGACACTCGAGCGCGGCGAGCAGCCGGCTGCATTCCGCGTGCATCGCGCGGTCGTCGAGCAGGCCGAGCAGCGTGCGCTTCTCCCGGCCGAGGAACACGTTGGCCGCCACCGAGAGATCCTCGACGAGGGCCAGTTCCTGGTGGATGATCGCGATGCCGGCCCGCTCGGCGTCCCGCGTGCCGGCCAACGTCACCGGCTGCCCGCCGATCTCGAGGGTTCCCTCGTCGGGGCGGTAGACGCCCGAGAGGATCTTCATGAGCGTGCTTTTGCCGGCGCCGTTCTCGCCACAGATGGCATGGAGTTCGCCCCGGCGCACCTCGAGCGTCACGTCGTCGAGCGCGACCACGCCCGGAAACCGCTTCGTGATGCCGCGCATGACGACCGCGTGTGCGGCGTCGTGGCCTGTGCCGGACGTGTCAGCGGCCCCGTGCATGCCCGGCCTCACCCTCGGCCAACCCCCTGATCGGCGCGGCTCGTTTCCCAGAATCGCACGAGCCACAAGAAGACGGTGGCGGCGATGGCCGCGGCGACGCCGGCCCGACCGCCGGCCGTCATCGTCACGATGGCACCGCAGAGGATGGCCAGCGTGGGGATCGCGCACAGCCCGAGGGCTCCGGGCAGCAGGCGACGCCCTCCCTTCGAGAGTTGTCCGACCTGCGCCAGCGTGACGGCGATCACCACCACGACGCCGACGATGAGTCCCTCATAGACGTCGGCCCCGGTCTTGATGATCTTCGAGACCGCGTCGATCACGACCCGCAGGAAGACCGTGCCGAGCACCGTTCCGGGGACGGTGCCCACCCCGCCGGCCAGCGAGCAGCCGCCCACCACCGCCGCCGCGATCGCGTTGAGTTCGTGGCCGCGGCCCTGATTCACCGGCGCGGCAACCGATTCGTTCGCCATGTAGAAGAGACCCGCGAGGGCCGCCGTCATCGCGCTGAAGCAGTAGGCGAACCACTTGACGTTGTCGGTGCGGATGCCGGCGAGCCGTGCGGCCTGCTCGTTGCCGCCGAGCGCCTGGAGGTGCCGGCCGAGCACCGTCCGCGTGAGCAGCAGCCAGGTGACGAGGGCCAGTACGCCGAAGACGGCCACCGGGATCCAGACGTTGTCGCGGACCGCCTTGAAGAACGGATCGGCGACGTTGATCAGGGCGCTCTTCGTGTTCGCAGGATGGAAGGCCGCCGTCGTGCCTTC
>JBJTSM010000021.1:0-17200 GCA_046076685.1 Planctomycetia bacterium
CGGGCCGTCTCCGCCGCCTTCTTCGCGTTGCCCGAAAGGATGACGTCCACGAGCCCCCGATGCGACTCGACCGTCGCCTGCCGGGTGCGATGGGTCACCGCATCGTGTCGCAACTGCATCTGCGTGAGCCAGAGCGCGAACTGGTCACGCAGCACGCTCCAGCAGAGCAGCAACCGCCGGTTGCCGGCGACCCGCACGATGATGTCATGAAACTCGGTGTCGAGCCGCGAGACCTCGGCCAGCGATCTGGCCGACTTCGTGGCCGCGATGTTCGCCTCGAGCGGCGTGAAGTCCTTGGGCGTGCCTCGCTCGGCGGCCAGTCCCGCCGCCACCGGATCGATCATCAGCCGGACGGCGTGGATCTCCTCGATGTCGCGGGGACTGAGCGTCGGGATCCGCGTGTGGCCGGTGGGATCGAATTCCACGAGCCCGCGGAGTTCCAGTTCGATCAGCGCCTCGCGGATCGGTGCCCGGCTCACACCGAGCATCGTCGCGAGCGTCTGCTCTGAAATCCGCGATCCTGGCTCGAACTGCCCGGAGATGATGGCCCGAGAAAGCTGAGAACAAACGGTCTGCGACAACCGCACACGGGAGGCGCGAGCCACGGGCATCGATGATGGCCCCTGCAAAATGGAGAGCGAACCGACCACCCCCGCCACTCTATCGCGCACGACCGGGGGCGTTACCGGGCGGGCGTCACCACTTGGCCTCGACGGCCATGCCGCCGAGGTCGGCCATCGGCAGGGGCACCACCCGCACCTCCATGCCGGCGAAGTGTGTTTCGGTGCGGTTGACGGCCATCGAGCTGGCCCAGGCCAGGTACCAGCCGAGGAAGATCTGCGACGGATAGTGGGCGTTGTCGGTCATCCGCGAGAAGCCGACGAAGGTCGAGCAGACGTAGAGCGTGCCTTTCGCGAACGGGTTTTCCACCATCTCGGCCGCGGCCAGGAAGGGGATCGCGCCCACGAAGGCATGGCCGCTCACGCCGTTGTTGTCGTTCCAGAAGTGCCACTGGCTGCCGGCGGAGCTCTCCCCGGGCCGCGAGGCCCCGGTCGCGAGCTGGAGCACGTAGACCGGCGGCGCCCCCACCACGAAGATGCGGAGCGACCGCGAGCCCCATTCGCCGACGATGTCGCCGGCCGGCTGGCCCTCGAGCAGAAGCCCCGTCGCCGCGGCCGCGCCGAAGATCGGCAGGCAGTATTTCCCTTCGCCGATCACCTTGCAATCGGAGAAGAACGTGCCGAGGTCGGTGGGCCGCACGCTCCGCTGCCAGGCGTTCTGCATGGTCGTGTCGAAGCCGGTGTTGGCCATGAGCGCGCCTGCGCCAAAAGCCGCCGTGAGACAGGTGAGGCTTTGGCACGAATAGAAGTTGCGATAGTCCTCGACCACCTTGTGGCCGGCACGGGACAGCCGGGGATACCTGCTGCGTGACCATGGCGGCTCAGGGCCCATGCCGCCCTCGTCGAGCGCAGGCAGCGAATACACGGGCTCGGCCACGCCCCCCGGCGCGGTCGCCATGCGGGCGGCGAGCGTCATGGTGATGTCGCTGCTTCCCTCGCCGGAGCTGGCGGCCGGCCAGCCGCCGGTGAGTTCCACGCCGCCGGGCGTGGAGCTGGCGTAGGCATCGGCGATCGACTGCGTCTCGACGACGGCGTCGATCCAGGCACCGTTGACGGCCGGCACCACGCGGACGACCACCCGCTGCCGCCGCGGCGGCCAGGCATCGTCGGCGGTCGGCAGGCCGCGGCCCGCGGGCATCCGCTCTCGCGGCTCGAGCCAGGCCGATTCGATCAGGCCTTCGCGCGGCGGCACCGCACGGAAGTCGGGCTCGATCGTCCGCACGATCGGCCAGTCGGCCGACACGGTGGCGAGCGTCTGCCGCCAGAGCCCGAGGCCGTCGTCGGCGGCCAGAAACATGCCGCCCGTCTTCCGCGGGGCCGCGGCCGCCACGGGAGCGGTCTCGGCATCCCCGCCGTATCGGGAGGGGGCGACGCTGTCGACCAGTTCGAACTCCACGGCCGAGGCCGCGGGGCACGGCCAGACGACGCATGCCATGAGGACCGCGCGCACCGCGATCCCATGCATTGGCAGCGAGACGCGGCGGGGCCGATTTTTCGCCATGGTCGGGGCGGGAATGTCCCAACCGTCGGATGCCGGGGCAAGGCGGGTTTGCGGCCGGTGCAGGCCCGGATTTGACCATCGGGGTCTGTTCCAACTTTCCCGGCTTTCCCCATCCCCTGCCCCACCCATCCCCGGGTTTCCACCCGGGGCTTTTTTGAAACGGGATCGCCACCAAGCCGGATGCGATCAAGCCGGCGGAGCTTGCGGGACGGCGGTGGCCGTGTCGATGAACACCTCCACCTGCTGCCCGACGAACAGAGGCGGCATGCCGTCCGGGTCGAATTCGTAGATCACCTGCAAGACCCGCGTATCGACCCGCTCGGTGTTGTCGCCGGTGAGCGACTTCTTGGGAACCACGAACGGCTCGACCCGCACGAACCGCAGCGGATACCGCACCTGCAGGTTGCCGCGGGGCACCGCCGTCGCCGGCAGTTCGCCCTGGAACCGCGGGATGTCGAACTCGTCGATGTCGACCCGCACGTGCAACTTCTCGATGTTGCCGAGGATCACGAGCGGCTGGTTCGGCGGGGTGCCGACGAACTCTCCCGGCCGCACGTTCACCTGCAGCACCCGCCCCGCCACGAGCGCCCGCACGACGAGGCGATCGAGTTCGACCTCGATCTTCGCGACATCCGCCTCGGCCTTGGTGATCGCCTCGCGGGCGACGTCGCGGTCGTACTGCCAGGAGCCCGCCTCGAGCAGGTCGAGGTCGGCCTGCGACCGGTCAAGCTTGGCCTGCGCGCCGGCCAGGGCCTCCCGCCGCGTGACCAGCTCCTGCTCGGTGGTCACCTTGCGGGCGAACGTCTCCTCCGACCGCTTGAGCGCGTCGGTCTCGCGGATCACGGCCGCCTTGGCCTCGTTCACCTGCGCGACGAGCACCGGGATCTTCTCCTTGCGCGGCTCGGCCTCGAGCCGGATCAGCTCGCTCTTCGACTGCGAGACCACCGCCCGCTTCACGGCGAGTTCACCCTGCAGTTGCCGGTCATCGAGCCGGAAGAGCGGCGTGCCCGCCGGCACCTCGTCGCCCACCTTCACGAGCACCTCGACGACGACGCCCGGCGTGGCGGAGCCCACGGCGATGTTCTCGGTCTGCGCCTCGACGATGCCGGCCGCGGCCAGCGTCTTGGCATAGGGGCTGCGTGCCGGCTCGATCGGCGGCGGCGGGTTGTTGACCACGGGCCGGGTCTTCGCCACGTACCAGGCGGCGAAGCCCAGCATCGCCACGGCCACGAGCGGCAGCAGGTATTGCGTGAGGATGTCGGCAAGCGTTCGCCGCCGCACGGTCCGCCGGCGGACGGGAGATGGAGCGGGGGTGTCGGTGCGGGTGGAAGGCATATCGCAATGGTACGAAACGCGCCCATTTCGAGAAACTGCCCGGCTTCAGGGTGCCGGCGTGACGCTCTCGATCCGGCCGTCCTCCATGTTCGCGATCCGGTCGGCGAAGGAGTAGACCCGCGAGTCGTGCGTCACCACGATCACGGCGCGGTCGGCCTGCACACCGACCCGCGAGATCAGTTCCATCGTGATCCGGCCGTTCTCCGCGTCGAGGGCGCTGGTCGGCTCGTCGCAGACGATCAGCCGCGGCTCGTGCACGAGCGCCCGGGCGATCGCCACCCGCTGCTGCTGGCCGCCGGAGAGTTCGCTCGGCAGGTTCGTGAGCCGGTCGCCGAGGCCGAGCTCGGCGAGGATCTCGCTGGCCGCCTCCACCGCCCGCGGCCGCGACCAACCCGCGATCAAAAGCGGCACGGCGGCATTCTCCGCGGCCGTGAGCGAGGGCAGCAGGTTGAAGGCCTGGAAGACGAAGCCGACGTTCTCACGCCGAAACCGCACCTTCCGGCCGTTGCTCATCGCCACCAGATCCCGGCCGAGCACGTGCACCTCGCCGTCCGACGGCTCGAGCGTGCCGGCCACGATCGAGACGAGCGTCGTCTTCCCGCAGCCGCTGGGGCCCGCCAGGATCATCAGTTCGCCGTAGGCCACGTCGAGATCGACGCCCCGCAACGCGCGGGTGAGCGAACCGCCCGTCCCGAATTCCTTGGTCACCCCCCGCACCCGCACGGCCACGTCGGCCGTGGCCACGGCGTCGCCGTCGGCCGAGGCGTCGCGATCGGGTGGCGCGGGGGGCATGGTCACGGCCATGGGTGCTGGTCCTCCCCGCTCATCCGCGGAACACGATCGCGGGGTCGACGATCAGCACCTTGCGGATCGACAGCAGGCTCGCCAGGAGCACGATGAGAAACACCGCCACGCCGGTGATGACCAGCACCTGCCAGGGCATGAAGAAGGAGAGCCGCGAGTGGCCCCGGGCGATCGCGTAGCCGAACGTGGCCGCCAGCCCCACGCCCACGCCGTAGCCCACGATCCCCACCTGCACCGCCTGCGAGAGCACCATCAGGAGGATCGTCCAGTTGCTCGTGCCCATCGCCTTGAGCGCGCCGAACTGGCGGATGTTCTCCACCGTGAAGAGGTAGAAGGTCTGCCCCGCGATCGCCGTGCCCACGACGAAGCCGAGCAGCACCGTGATCGCGAAGTTGACCGGAATGCCGGTCTTGGCGAGGTAGTAGCGGATCGTCTTCCGGATGAACTGCTGCCGCGTCACCGCCTGCAGGCCGGTCTCGGACTCGATCCGCCGGCAGACCTCTTCCGGCGGCACGCCGGGCTCTGGATCGGCCAGCACGAACGAGAGCACCTTCCGCTCCGGCGGCGCGAAGAGCACCGCCTGACTGTAGCGGGTGTAGATGATCGGAAAGCTCTGGAAGGTGCGGCTGGCCTTGGTGAGGCCGACGAGCACCGCCCGCCGGTCGTTCATCTCGAACACGCGGCCGAGCCGGTAGGGCTGGTTCGGCCAGATCCGCCGGTAGCCGGCCTCGTCCATGATCACGGCGTCGGGCTTGCGCAGGTCGGCGATCGAGCCCATGAAGACGCCGTCGGGCGCGCCGACGAGCGTGGCGTCGTCGAGCCCCAGCAGGATCATCTGTTCGTAGGAGCCCTCCTCGAGACGAGCCCGGGCGATCCCCTTGTAGAACCGCACCGCCCAGGCGACGCCCGGCACCCCCTTCACGCGGAAGAGTTCGGTGTCGGCGAGCGGCTTGACGTCGTCCACGAACTGCACGTTCTTGTCCATCACCCAGATGCCCACCCCCTCCACGTCGCGGATCTGGCTGACGGTGAGCGACATGAGACCGCAGAAGATCGACGACTGCTGCGCGATCAAGAGCGCGGCGAACATCACCCCGAACACGATGCCGAGGTATTTCGCGCGGTTTCCGATCAGCATCTTCCAGGCAACCCAGAGCATGGCCGGATTGTAGCCGAGCGGGGCCCGACGGCGGCTCCGCCGTCCGCCGCCGGCCGGGTATCTGGTATCTTTGCGACCGCGACCGCAAAACGCATTTTTAGCAGGTGCCTCCGTGCCAGGGCCGGCCGACATTGCCGCAGAGCCGATTGACGACGCCGCCATCCGCGGGATCCTCTCCCGCTGGTGGGGCTTCGAGACCCTGCGGCCGCTGCAGGCCGACGCCATCCGGGCGGCGCTCGGCGGCCGCGATTCGCTCGTCGTGATGCCGACCGGCGGGGGCAAGAGCCTCTGCTACCAGCTGCCGCCGCTGGTGAGCGAGACGACCGACGTCGTCGTCTCGCCGCTGGTCGCCCTCATGAAGGACCAGGTCGACGCGCTCGAGGCGATCGGCTATCCGGCCGCCGCCATCCATTCCGGGCTCTCCCCCGACGAACGCCGGCAGATCCGCGACCGGCTGGCCGCCCGCGAGCTGCGGCTGCTCTTCACGGCGCCCGAGCGGCTCGTCAACTCGGGGCTGCTCGACCTGCTCGCCCAGGTGGGCGTGAAGCGGTTCGCGATCGACGAGGCCCACTGCATCAGCCAGTGGGGCCACGACTTCCGCCCCGAATACCGGCAGCTGGCCCTGCTCCGCGAACGGTTTCCCGCGGCCAGCATCCACGCCTTCACCGCCACCGCGACGCCGCGGGTCCGCGATGACATCGTCGGCCAGCTGCAGCTCCGTGAGCCCGAGGTGCTCGTCGGCGTCTTCGACCGGCCCAATCTCGTCTACCGGGTCGTGCCGCGGACCGACCGCATGGCCCAGACGCTCCAGGTGCTCGGCCGCCACGCGGGCGAGGCCTCGATCGTCTACTGCATTTCGCGGAAGGAGACGGAACGGCTGGCGGCGCGGCTCGCCGCCGAGGGGATCCTCGCCCGGCCCTACCACACGGGCCTCGACGCCCAGGAGCGGCACAAGACCCAGGAGGCCTTCTCGCGGGAGACGATCGACGTGGTCGTGGCCACCGTGGCCTTCGGCATGGGCATCGACCGCTCCGACGTGCGGCTCGTGCTGCATACGTCGCTCCCCAAGAGCCTGGAGGCCTACCAGCAGGAGACGGGCTGGGCCGGCCGCGACGGGCTCGCCGCGGAATGCGTGCTGCTCTACTCCTCGGCCGACGTCTTCAGCTGGGAGTCGCTCGTGCGAAAGAGCGCCGAGGAGTCGGAACTGGAACAGGACGAGGCGGAGAAGCTCATCGCCGGCCAGGTCGGCCACCTGCACGCGATGCGCCGCTACGCCCAGGCCGCCCGCTGCCGCCATGCCGCGCTCTCCGAATACTTCGGACAGGCCTACGGCACCGAACCGTGCGGCGCCTGCGACGTGTGCCTCGACGAGACGGAGAGCCTGCCCGACTCGACGGTCACGGCCCAAAAGATTCTTTCCTGCGTGGCGAGGGTGGGCGAGCGGTTCGGCGTGCGGCACGTCTGCGAGGTGCTGCGGGGCGCGAAGACCGAGGGCATCCAGCGGCACGGCCACGACCGGCTCAGCACGTTCGGACTGCTCTCGACGCTCGACCAGCGGGCCGCGGAGAACCTCGTGCACCAGCTGCTCGACCAGGACCTGCTCTCGCGGAGCGGCGGCGACCGGCCGGTGGTCGCGCTCAACGCCCGCTCCTGGGAGGTGATGCGGGGCGAGCGGCCCGTCGTGCTCGTCGAACCGCGGGCGGGCACCACCCGCAAGGCGAAGGCCGACGTCGACGACTGGCAGGGGGTGGACCGCGATCTCTTCGAGCGGCTCCGCAAGTGGCGGCGGCGGGTGGCCGAGGCGCGGGGCAAGCCGGCCTGGACGATCCTCGACGACAAGTCGCTGTGGGCGATCGCCCGCGAGAAGCCGGCGTCGCCGGCCGCCCTGCTCCGCTGCAAGGGCATCGGCGAGAAGCGGCTCGCGGATTTCGGCGCCGCCGTGCTCGACCTCGTCGCCGGCCGCGAGCCGGCGTGAGCGAGTGAGGCGGCCACGCCGGCCCGGATCCCCCGGCTCACGCCGGGGGCTTTTATGGGAGGGATATGACGACGGCGTTGTCGTCAATTCGCATCGACAACCCGGCCGCTTCGCAGGAGTACCGAAGGGCGTCGTACAGCGATATGTTGCGCAGCTCCAGGCTCAGGCTGGACGCATGGCCCACGGGATTCACGACCACAATATTGACGCCTCTCTTGTCCGGGTCCGCTTTCCTGGCGTAATCCCGCAAGGTCGCCGCGGCATCCTCGACAGGCAGGTCGCCGAACTCCAATGTCGGAATCATGATGGCCCTCATCTTCTTCTCCAAGGCCTTCTGCGCGTCCGTCTGCTCGACGACGGTCAACGCGAGCGTGCTCTCGCCGACCCTGATCTTCGCGCTATTGGCGACCATGACCGGGCCGTATTCCGCGGCGGTTTTTTCGTCGCGGAGCCTGATCGAGTCTCCGGCGGAGGCCGCCGTCGAGATCATCATGCCCAGTGCCATCACGATCATCAGGATCTTCATAGTGGTTTTCCTTTCGTTGCCCGTGGCCTGGACGCCACGACTTTGATGGAGCTTTCGGTTCCGTTGTTCATTCGCACCATCACGGTTCGCCGGGACCAGTCGGCACGGGCTTCGTCGGCATACACCACCGACACGCACTTGATGAGCGAGGATGGATGCGCTGCGGGCGGCGCAAGCAGTCGGACAACGCCAAAGCTCCCGAACACCACGCATGCCACCGCCGCCGAGGCGGGCCCGACCGGGGCCTGGGCCTCTCGCTCGGGCACCTGATCCGTAAAGATCACTCGGAAGATGGTGCGGCTGCGCTTCCGGTTGACGTTCAGGAGGATGAAGGGAATCAAGACGGACTTTGTGCGCGAAGGCGATCGCCTGTGAACGTGGTGGATTCATCCGCTTGGCTGGAATACTTCGCGGGGGGACGCCACGCCCGCGTGTTTGAACCGGCTCTCGAGGACCTCGAATCGCTGATCGTGCCCGCGGTATCGGTCTATGAGGTATTCAAGGTGCTGCTCCGCGAGGCCGGCGAGGAGGCGGCGATCCAGGGCGTGGCGGCCATGCAACGCGGCCGCATCATCGACCTGACCGTGCAGCGAGCCCTCGACGCCGCCGCCTTGAGTTTGCGGCACTCGCTGCCCATGGCCGACAGCATCATGCTTGCGGCGGCCCGAGAGCACGGCGCCACGGTCTGGACGCTCGACGAGGACTTCAGCGGCCTTCCGGATATGCGGTATTTCGCCAGGAAGTGACCACCTCGGAGTGCCGTGACCTCGGCACTTCGCCCTCTCGCCGAACATCCGCGATCAGCGGCTCGCGACTCGGGCTTTTCAGCAGAGGTCGGCACGGTGGTCGCCGCAACCGCGTCATGCGAGTGAAACCGCTGGGATTGTCAACCATTGCGGTTTTGTTCGTGCATCTCGCGCTGAATCATCGCGGCTGACCCGATGAAGACTCGCCTCGGTCCAGCATCCGCAAGCGATCTTGAATCCAGGGAATAAAATCCGACCGGGAGACCGCAGCGGCCGAAATCGCCCGCTTGAGCGTCGATCGCGCTTGCGCCGGCCGCCCTGCCGCGACATACGCCTCCGCAAGCGTCAGCAACTTACCGGGGTCCTTGAAGTGGGTCCACCGGGCGGCACACCTGGCAGGCGCGATGGCGGCTTCGGCCAGCCCATCGCGGCGGAGCGATTCGCTCAAGCCTTCACTGGCGTCGGCGTGCCTTGGATCGATCGCCAACGCGTGCCGAAAGCGTTCAGCCGCGTCGGTCGGGCGATCGAGATTCAAGAGCGCCCGCCCCCACGCAGAGTGGACGTCGGCGTCGCGTGGTTCAATCCGGAACGCCTGTGCGCACAGCTCCGCGGCATCCGCCGCCCGACCTTCGAAGAAGGCCAGTCTGGCCAGCCTGCCGATCCCGCTCATATTTTCCGGATCGTGCTTGGCGACGGCGAGCCAGTCTGCAATCGCCTGATCGCGATCGCCCAGGGCGGCATGGGCCATCCCCAACTGCACGTATGCCGGCGCATAGTTCGGCCTGATTGCCAGAAGTTTTTCCAGCAGAGCGATCGTTTCCTGCGGGCTACGATTCGCTTCGGACATCGCTTCCGAGCGCAAGCTCTCGAATTCATTGAGTCGCGTGATGGCCTCTCTGAGTCGGCCGCGGTTCGCGGGGCCGGGATCGACCTTGATCGCCTCGCGCACCGCGCCGATCGCGCCCAGCAAGCGACCTTCGCGGCGACGCCGGTCCTCCTCTTTCACCCAGTGCTCCGTCACGAGCGCGGTCAGTCGCTCCGTTTCGGCGCGGCTCCCCTCGTCATCCTGCGTGCGCAGCCAGTCGAGAAGAACGGTCTGCTTCGCTTCCGGATGGCTGGCGATTCGATGGTCCGCACGGGTCGCCACCGGCACATATTCGTCCTCCTTCGTGTGAAATCGCACGTTCATCCACACGCGCTTGGGCATGTGGCAGCCGACGCAGTCGTCGCGTACTGCCACGGGCAGATTCGGCCGATCCTTGCAGGCGGAAGATTCGTGGCACTTGAAGCAAGCCCGCTCCACGCTGGCCGCGGGATGCGGTCGATGCGGATCATGGCAGGTGACGCAGGTCATCTCGCTCTTCTGGAAACATGCGCTGAGCCGCAGGAATCGCTCCTGGTTGGCGACGATCTCCTCTTCGGGCTGTTGGGTGTGGACGGATCGGAAGGCGGCGTCCAGGGGTTCGCCAGGCCGATAGGAAAACGCGGGGCCTCGCTGCTTGACGTTGGTGTGACACTGCGAACACACATCCATCAGCCGATCACGCGACAGGCGGCCCGGATTCACGATCGCGCGTGCGGCGTCCCGCGGATGGCCGCGATGATGCGCCACATGGGCCTGCCCCGGTCCATGACACCGCTCGCAGGTGACGCCGAGGAGCATGCCCTCCCTGCGATACTGGTTGACGGTGCCGGGCACGTGGGCGACCCAGGTGTTGTGGCACTCCAGGCAGCTGGGCAGGGTCCCCGGCGCGTCGATGCGGTCCGTAGCATCGCCCCAACAACCGAGGGGATACAGCCAGGCGACCGGCAAGGTAAAGAGCCTGTCTTCCTGCCAGGCGTGATACATCTCGTCACCGCTGCCGCCTGCGCCGTAAACCAGCCCGATGTGGTAGTCGATTCTCTGCTCGCCCTGGGGCGACGCATGTACTCCCGTGGCGAGCAGGCGATCGCCGTCTCTGCTCAGCTCAAACCGTCTGCTCGGATCGCGCGTCACGTGAACCCCACGGCCCGGGGCAAAGCCCGGTGCGGCCGCGCCGCCCCCCGGCGTGCAGGCAAGAAAGTGTCGGGTCTGCTGGAACTCCTCCGCCCGAGGGCCATGACACTCGGCACAGACGTGGATGCCGACGAAGCCGGGGTTTTCTGCCGCAGCCGGGACATCGGATTCGGCCATGTCGTCCCATGGATCGGATCGCGGCGGGAACGAGAGCCGCCACACGGCCGCGCCCGTCAGGGCGGCGCCGAGCATGATCGCCAGCGCAAAACGCCGACGCACCGTCACCCGCGGCGGCATGGCTGGCCTCGGCTCGGTGGGCGTTGACTTTGGGCGCATGTGGCATGAATGGTCGGCGTCGGTTTTGTTTCCCCAGGTCGGCCGACAGAGCCTGATCATAACTGAATCGGGCTGCGGCTGCCATTGAACGCGACGAGAGGCCGCTGGTGAAAACCGGCCCTCGGCAATGCTCCTCGCAGGCCGCCGGAATCAGTCCCCGCGGGCCGGGGGCACAAACCGCTCTCAGGCAAGCCCACATACGTGCCGCATGGAACGCGAACGTGGCGTTCAGCCCTCGCCGAGATACGCGTCGCGGACGCGGCGGTCATGGGCCAGTTCCGCGCCGCTGCCGGTGAGCGTGATGCGGCCCGTCTCGAGCACGTAGCCGCGGGACGCGAGCCTGAGCGCCGCTCTGGCGTTCTGCTCCACGAGCACCACCGCGATGCCGCGGGCCGACAGCCCCGCGATCACCTCGAAGATCTTCGCGACAACCAGCGGCGCGAGGCCGAGCGACGGCTCGTCGAGCAAGAGCAGCCGCGGCCGGCCCACGAGCGCCCGCCCCAGTGCGAGCATCTGCTGCTCGCCGCCCGAGAGCGTGCCCCCCATCTGCCCCATCCGGCTGCCCAGCACCGGAAACAGCCCGCAGACCTCGTCGATGTCGCGGCGCATCTCGGCCCGGTCGGAGCGGGTGAAGCCGCCGAGTTCCAGGTTCTCCCGCACCGACAGCCGCGGAAAGATCCGGCGGCCCTCCGGGGAGTGGCCGATGCCGAGCCGCACGATCTCGTGGGCCGCGAGCCCCGTGACCGGCCGGCCCTCGAACCGCACCTCCCCGCCCCGCACGGGCACGACGCCCGAGATCGCCATCAAGAGCGTCGTCTTGCCCGCGCCATTGGCGCCGATGATCGCCACCAGTTCGCCGGGGGCCACCGTGAGCGACACGCCGTCGAGCGCCTTGATCGGACCGTAGCCGGCCTCGAGGTTCTCAACCTCGAGCATCGGCTCCATGCTGTTCGCTGCGGGAAGGCTCATCACTCGCTACCCAGGTAGGCCTCGATCACCTTCTCGTCCCGGCGCACCTCGGCCGGGGTGCCTTCGGCGATCTTCACGCCGTGATCGAGCACGGCCACGCGGTCGCTGATCCGCATCACCACGTTCATGTGGTGCTCGATGAGCACCACCGTCACGCCCCGATCCCGGATCCGCTCCACCAGGCGGGCCAGTTCGTCGGTCTCGGAGGGATTCATCCCGGCCGCCGGCTCGTCGAGCAGGATCAGCTTCGCGCCGGTCGCGACCGCCCGCGCGATCTCCAGCCGCCGCTGGTCGCCGTAGGGCAGCTGGCCGGCGATCCGGTTGGCGTCGCCCGCGAGGCCCACGAATTCCAGGCTCTCGATGGCGCGGCGCTGGGCCTCCGCCTCGGCCCGGCGATTCGCCGGAGAGCGGAAGAGCATCGCCGGCACGCCGCCGGGGATCGTGCGGTCGAGGCCGACGAGCACGTTCTCGAGGACCGTCATGTTGGAAAAGAGGCGGATGTTCTGGAAGGTGCGGGAGATGCCGGCACGCGCCACGACGTGCGGCGACCGCCGGCCACGGTTCCAGACGGCGATCGTGCCGGCGGTGCCGAGCAGCCAGCCGGCGACGAGCCCCGCCCAGCCCCGGCGGCGCACCTTCGCCTTGCCCGCCGCGAGCCGATCGAGCACCTCCTCCTTCACGTGCGGCCTGCCCGCCGCCGCGTCCGCCACGCCGGCGAAGTCGGTCTTGTCGGGCACGGTGCCCGGGCCGGCACGGCGGGCCGTCACCTCGGCTTGCAGGGCATCGCGCACCGCCTTCGCCTCCGCGAGGTCGCGTTTGATCGCCAGCACGTCGGTGCCGTCGGCGCTGACCACCCGCCACTTGCCGGCCATCTGATCGATCGCGAGTTCGGCCCGGAAATACCCGCGCAGCCGCTCCACGGCGCCCGAGAGCGTGAACCGCTCGCCCGTGATCATGCCCCGCTTCACCACGGCCAGCCAGAGCCGGTCGACGTCGACGGCGGCGGCGGCGAAGAGCAGGCCGGTGAGCAGGCCGATGCCGACCGCCGACCAGAACGTGCCCGCCGTGAACGAACGCTCGAGCCTGTGCCCCTCGAACCGCACCGAGCCGCTCGTGGGGGAATAGATGCCGCTGATCGTATTGAAGGCGGTCGTCTTGCCGGCGCCGTTGGGGCCGATCACCGAGACGATGCTGCCCGGCGGCACGGACAGATCCAGTTCCGAAACCGCGACGAGGCCGCCGAACCGCACCGTCACCCGGTCGAGGTCGAGGAGCGGCGATCCCGACACGCCCGGGAGGGGCGTGGCGGCGGCGGGCGACGGCGGCTCAGGCTGCCTGCTCATGCGTGCTCCTCGTGGAGTTCGGCGGCGAGCCTGCGCGACGGCACGAGCCCCTCCGGGCGGAACCGCATCACGAGCACGAGGGCCAGTCCGAAGATCGCCAGCCGCCAGCCGCTGAAGGAGAGCAGGCTCGATCCCGACGGGTTGATGTTCATCTGCTGGATCCACGAGTCGGCCCACGGCGCGAGCACCGTGTCGAAGCCGACGAGAATCGCCACGCCCAGGATCGTGCCGGAGATGCTGCCCAGGCCCCCGAGGATCACGGCGCAGAGCACCATGATCGACCGGTTGAAGTCGTAGGCGTTGGGGTCGGCGGTGGTGGAGAGGCTCGCGGCGTAGAGGCAGCCGGCCAGCCCGGCCACGGCCGACGACATCGCGAACGCCGACAGCTTCACCCGCGTGGCGGAGATGCCCATCGCCGAGGCCGCCAACTCGTCCTCGCGCACGGCCACCCACGCCCGCCCGAGCCGCGACTGCTCGAGCCGCCGCATCGCCACCACGACGCCGGCCAGTGACACCAGCGCGAGGTAGTAGAACCAGCGCGGATCGATGGCGAACGCCAGGCCCAGATCGACGCCGGCAACCCGCACGCCGGCGCCCGGCGGCGGCACCGGATTGAGCCCCTTCATGCCGCCGGTGATCTGCTCGAGGTTGCGGAGCGTCACCTTCACCACCTCCCCGAAGCCGAGCGTGACGATGGCGAGGTAGTCGCCACGCAGCCGGAGCGTGGGCGCCCCCAGGGCCAGCCCGACGCCCGCCGTGACCAGCACGCTCAGGACCGTGGCCGCCAGGAAACCGATCTGAAACGGATACATCGGCACCGTCAGGATGGCGAGCAGGTAGGCCCCGATGCCGAAGAACGACGCGATGCCGAGATGGACGAGGCCCGTGTAGCCCACCATCACGTTGAGACCCAGCGCCAGGATGCAGTAGATGAAGAGGGTGGTCACCTGACCGCCCAGCGCGCCGCAGAGCGCCGGCAACAAGAGCGGCGCGATCGCCAGCACCACGAGCGCGACGAGATCCCACCGCTCCCGCAGCAATCCCCACCTGCCCTCGTTGGATGGAGCGGGCGTCATACCTTCTCCTTCGTGCGGCGGCCCAGCAGGCCTTCCGGCCGGAACACGAGGATCACGATCAGGATCGCGAAGACGATCGCGCCGGTCCACCGCTCACCGACATACGCGCTCGACAACGACCGCACGAGCCCGATCACGAGCCCCCCCACGACCGCCCCCGGGATGCTGCCGATGCCGCCAAGCACCGCGGCGGTGAAGGCATACAGGCCGTTCTGGAACCCCATCTGGAAGCCGATGGTGTTGATGTAGAGGCCGTAGATCACGCTGGCCGCCCCGCCAAGCGCGCCGCCGATGAAGAAGGTCGCGGCGATCACCCGGTCGACGTCCACGCCCACGAGCGCCGCCGCGGTCGGATCCTGCGCCACCGCCCGCATCGCCCGGCCGAGGCGGGTGGCCCGCACGAGCAGCGACAGGGCCAGCATCAGCGGCACGACCACCACGACGACGAGCAGGTCCTTCCACGTGAACTGCAGTCCCTCGCCGGGCAGGAGGTTCGTGGAGGGGAGCAGTTCGGGAAACGAGCGGTCGGAGGGGCCGAGCCAGAACAGCCCGACGTTCATGAAGATGAAGGAGACGCCGATCGCCGAGACGAGCGGCGCGAGCTTGGGCGCGTTGCGGAGCGGCTTGTAGACGATCCGGTCGACGCAGACGTTCAGCGTGCCGCAGAAGAGGCCGCACGCCACGACCAACAGCGCGATTCCCAGCCACGTGGCCGTCGGCCCCGCCATCGCCAGCCCGCAGGCGGTCACGAGCGACAGGGCCAGGCAGGCCCCGAGCATGATCAGGTCGCCGTGGGCGAAGTTGATCAGGCCGATGATGCCGTAGACCATCGTGTAGCCGAGCGCCACCAGCGCCACCAACGCCCCGTTGGTCAGTCCGATCAGGCACTGCTGGAAGAAGAACTGGGCTGACACGGGCGGACTTTCAGGAAGCGGTTGCGGCCGGCGGCGGAGGAGTTTTACCGCGCGGCGCCCGCCGGTGCAGCGCCGGCATCCCCGCCTTCGGCCGGTCTGCCGGCCGGCTCGTCTCCGTCGGTGTTGGCGTCGAGGATCTCCTCGAATTCGAAGCGGCCGTTTTTCACGACGCTGACGGTCAGCGTCCGCATGGTGGTGTCGCCGTTGGCGTCGAACCCCCAGTGCCCGAGCGCCCCGTCGAAGTCGCGGATCGCCAGGGCCGCGTCGGAGATCGCCCGACGATCCTTCGAGCCCGCCCGCCGAATCGCCTCGAGCGCCACGCGGGCGGCCTCGTAGCCATACACCGCGTAGGCCTCCGGGGTCTCGTGATACGTGGCCCGGTAGCGCTCCACGAACGACTGGCCCTTGCCGGTGAGCTTCTCCGGGGGCAGCCCGCCGAACGTGACGAAGCACCGCCCCTCCAGATTCGCGGCCCCGGCCGAATCGATGAACACCTGCTCGCGGCAGCCGTCGGGCACCATCAGGATCGCGGTGATGCCGGCACTGGCCATGTCCTTGGCGAGCTGCCCCCCCTTGCTCTGCGTGGTGCCGCCGAAATAGACCAGATCGGGCTTCGCAGCCTTGATGCTTGCCATCAGCGACTTGAACTCCTGCGCTTTCGCGTCGATCGAATCGTGCGCGAGCACCTCGATCCCGATCTCGCGGCACCGCTCGACGAAGAGGTCGGCGAGCCCCTTTCCGTAGACCTCGTTGTCGTCGAGGATGCAGACCCGCTTCACGCCCCGCCGCTTCGCCCAGTCGGCCGACAGCGGCCCCTGCAGGTCGTCGGCGGGCACGACCCGCGTGTAGTTGAGCCGGCCGGTGGGCCGGTAGACCTCGGGCTCGCCCGGCGCCCCGAGCCCGGGCTTGGTCAGCCCCACCGCCGTGTTGGCCGGCGACACCATGAGCAGGTCGCCGAGGTTGAGGATCGGCATCGACACCTTCGCGGCCCCGGAATTGAACGTGCCGATGTAGGCGACGACGTCGGGATCCTGCAGGGCGCGACGGGCATTGGCCGCCTCGGCCTCGCTCGTCCACTGCCCCGCCGCGGCCGTCGAATCGTCGAGGTCGAGATACTCGACTCGATAGGGCCCGGCCCGGCCCCCGGCCTCCTCGATCGCCATGCGGATGCCCCGCACGATCGTGTCGGACTGCTGTTTCGCGCTGCCCGTCCGCGGGAGGCTCGAGACGATCGTGACGGCCGACGGATCGGCGGGGCGACAGCCGGCCAGAAGCAGGCCGACGAGCATCGAGCCCACGGTCAGAATGCGTGCGTTCATGTTCCGTGAATGTAGGAGCCGTCGTGAAGCGCCGTCAAACCGGCCCCGATGGCGACGCGCCGCCGGGACGGCAGAAGTCTCGTCGCGGTGGATTTTTCTCCGCTCCGTCAGCGGCGATGCCCTGCTCGCGAAAGGAGAAAAATCCAAATGCTCCTCGAACTTCCGCCGATCCCGGCTCCGTTGGGATGCGTCGGCGACGGGATCGGCATGATCGAAGCCCCCGGCGCAAGCCGGGGGATCGGCGACCCGTGTCGAGCCCTACTTCTTCACCAGCCTCCACGCCCGGTGGATGCGTTCGTTCCGGAAGTCTTCCGGGATCGTGCGGTTGGTGATCTCCCGGAACGTATAGAGCGCCGCCAGCTTCTCTTCGGCGAGATGGAAGCGGCGGAAGTTCGTCGAGAAATAGACGATGCCCCCGGGCGCGAGATTCCGCGCGACGAGCTCCAGGAGATGCGCATGGTCGTGCTCCACGTCCCACGGCGTCTCGCTCTTCGCCGACCGCGAGTAGGTGGGCGGATCGACCACCACGAGGTCGAACGGTGGCTCGCCGCGAAGGGCCCGGTGCTCGAGGAAGGCACGGG
>JBJTSM010000022.1:0-11360 GCA_046076685.1 Planctomycetia bacterium
GCCGTTGGCCCGCATGGCCCGCCACTTGTAGTGGTCGCCGTCGAGCCAGACGGCGTGCAGGTTCTCGAATCGCCGGTCCTCGGCGATGTCGCGCGGGCTCAAGTGGCAGTGGTAGTCGATGATCGGCTGCCGCGCCGCCACCTCGTGATAGAGGGAGCCGGCCGCGTCGCAGGACAGGAGAAAAAAGTGGTCGCAAAAGGGCATGGAGGAACCGCCGGGCTGTGTGAAACTCCTGGAACCGAGCCGCCGGAGCGACACGATACCGCGGCGGACGGAGGGGGTGAAAGTGCGGGCGGCGGGAGGCTTCGGCCTCGAGGCCTGGTTCAGCCGACGGGCTGCGGCGGCCGCTTGCCCAGGATGGCATGCAGGGCGGGGCCGGCCGCCATGGTCGTGATCACGCACATGAGCACGCAGGCGACGAAGAGCCGCAGGTCGATGAGGGCCGCGTCGTAGGCGGCGGCGGCCATCACGATCCCGAGGATGCCGCGGGCGTTGAGCCCGCAGCCCACCGCCAGCGACTGGCGCGTGTCCATGCCAGCCAGCCTGCCGCCCAGAAGCACGCCCGAGATCTTGCCCACGAAGGCGACGGCCGTGATCAGGGCGACGAGCCACGGGTCGAATCCCTGTACGAAGTCGGCCGCGATCGCCATCGAGACGAAGAAGATCGGGGTGAACACCGCGTAGGCGAATTCGCCGATGATCTCGAACGGCTTGGGATCGGCCTCGTAGACGTCGGCCAGGGCGATGCCGACGACGAATGCGCCGAGGAAAGAATGCAGCCCGAGATGCTCCGAGGCCGCCGCGCCTGTGAGCGCGGCAAGCGCGATGCAGGAGATCGAGCCGGCCGGCTGCGGCAGGTTGTGCCGCACCCACGCCATCACGCGCGGCAGCACGAAGCGACCGAGCAGGAGCGTGACGGCGAAAAAGAGAAACACCATGCCGAAGATCGCCGCGCCCGTGCCCCGGCCGGTGGCGTGCGGGCCGAATTCGGCGAGGATCACGGCGAAGAGTCCCCAGCCCACGAGATCGTCCACGAGCGTCGCCGACATGATCGTCCGGCCGATGTCGCTCTTGAAGAGCCCCATGTCCATGAGGATGCGGGCGATCACCGGGTTGGCGGAGAGCGACAGGATCGAGCCCATGAACAGCGCCGTCGCGAAGAGATCCTTCCGCGTCACGCCGATCGTGTCGGGGAAGACGTAGCACATGACGAACCCGAGCACGAGCGGCACGAACGTGCCCACGGTCCCGACCGCGACCGCCTTGCGGCCGAGCCGGCGGAATTCGCCGAGGCTGATGTCGAGCCCGATGGTG
Source organism: Planctomycetia bacterium (assembly GCA_046076685.1). Classification (GTDB taxonomy): domain Bacteria; phylum Planctomycetota; class Planctomycetia; order Pirellulales; family UBA1268; genus CAMCQY01. Next base: position 1,315 of record JBJTSM010000022.1, read on the forward strand.
ACGATGAAGAACAGCATGCCGATCCGGGCGAACGTGGCCCGCCCGCCGGCGATCGGCCCGGTGGGGGGGAAGAGCCAGGCGAAGGCCTCGGGGGAGAGCCGGCCGAGGATCGTCGGGCCGAGCACCAGCCCGCCGGCGATCTCGCCGACCACGGCAGGCATGCCGAGCCGCCGGGCCGCCTGTCCGAGCACGACGGCGACGAAGAGCATCGCCGCCAGGTGGAGCGACAGGAGCGTCCAGTCGGTCGTGGTCATGCGGGGTCCGGGGGGCCGGGTCGGGGGGTGCGGTCAGCGGCGGAAAAGCACCTTTTGAGGATAGTTGTTCAAACGACTATTGTGAAGACGGGGGTTGGCCGATAGGATTGGGGTATGGCGACGTCCCCGGCCTGCCCGCTCCCGTCCGCTCCGCCGCTGTTCGACTCCCTCGAACAGGAGGCCTATCTGCACCTGTGGCGGACGTACGACCGGCTCCGCGAGATCGACGAGCGGGTGTTTCAGCCGCACGGCATCACCGCGCAACAGTACAACGCCCTGCGGATCCTGCGGTCGGTGCGGCCGGCCGCGGTCTCGACCTCGGCGCTCGGCGCCAGGCTCGTCTCCCGTGCCCCGGACATGACGCGGCTGCTCGACCGGCTCGAGGAGCAGGGGCTGGTCGCCCGGAAACGCAGCGACGAGAACCGGCGGACCGTGCAGGTGTCGATCACGCCCCGGGGACTCGCGCTCGTCAAGCGGCTGGCCGGCGCCGTGCAGCGCTGCGGACGGGAACAGCTCGGGCATCTCGATCGCAGGACGCTGCGGGCCCTGATCGGCATGCTGGAGGATGCCCGTGCGCCGCACGAGGATGCCTCAATGGGGAATTTCTGGCCCGGGAACCGAGCGCAGCGGGGAGACGAAGCATGATTCAACAGGCGGCAGACGCACTGGACCGACCGGATGTCGTGGTGATCGGAGGCGGGCCGGCCGGGGCCACCGCCGCGACGTTGATCGCCCGGCAGGGGCACTCGGTGACGCTGCTCGAACGGGAGCATTTTCCGCGGTATCACATCGGCGAATCGCTCATTCCGGAGACGTTCTGGGTGCTCGGGCGGCTCGGCATGCTCGACAAGCTGCGGGGCAGTCGGTTCGTCAACAAGCACAGCGTGCAGTTCGTGTCGGAGCAGGGCAGGCTTTCGGAGCCGTTTTATTTCGCGGAGCACAAGCCGCACGAGTCGTCGCAGACCTGGCAGGTGCTGCGGCAGGAGTTCGACCTGATGATGCTCGACAACGCCCGCGAACACGGCGTGGATGTCCGCGAGGGCGTGCGGGTGCTCGAGGTGCTGTTCGAGCAGGGCCGGGCCGTCGGCGTGCGGGCTGCCGACGAGGATGGCACCGTCCGCGAGATCCGCTGCCGCGTGGTGGTGGACGCGGCCGGGCAGAGCTGCCTGATCCAGGATCGGCTCGGCCTGCGGGAGTGGGATCCGGTGCTCAAGAAGGCGGCGCTGTGGACCTATTGGAAGGGGGCCCACCGTGACATCGGCCGGGACGAGGGCGCCACGATCGTCATGCAGACGGAGGGCAAGAAGGGCTGGTTTTGGTACATCCCCCTGCACGACGGCGTGGTGAGCGTCGGCGTGGTGGCGCCCTACGACTACCTGCTCAAGTCTCGCGGGCAGGCGCGGGTCGAGGGCCGCGACTCGACGGACCTCGAGCAGATCTATTTCGAGGAGGTCGCGAAATGCCCCGGCGTGCAGCCGAGGATCGCCGGGGCGGAGCGGGTGGCCCCGTTTCGCGTGGCCAAGGAGTATTCGTATCGTTCGCGCGAGGTCGCCGGCGACGGCTGGGTGCTCGTGGGCGACGCCTACGGCTTCCTCGACCCGCTCTATTCCTCCGGCGTGCTGCTCGCGCTCGAATCGGGCGCACGGGCGGCCGAGGCGATCGCCGAGGGCTTGTCGAAGGGTGATACGTCGGCGGCGCAGCTGGGGAAGTGGGGGCCGGAGTTCTCGGCCGGCATGGACCGGATGCGGAAGCTGGTCTGCCAGTTCTACGACGGGCTGAACTTCGGGCAGTTCGTGCGGCGGCACGGCGACCGCAAGGGGCTCATCACCGACGTCTTGATCGGCGACTTGTTCAAGCCCGACATCGACGCGCTCTGGCCGCTCATGGATGCGATGAGGGACGCCCCGCACCCGGCGCCGGCCGGGGCATCCAGCTAGCACGAACGGCGCCCAGCCGCCGCAGATCGCCCCTGTTTCGTTTGGTGCGGGGTGGCTGGGCAAGCCGGGCAAGAGCACGCCGCAACGCCCCGGGTTTCCTTGCGGAATCGTTGGGGGCCACGTCGATACTCCGCCTCGGGGCCCGGCTCATTCGGCGCCGGCATCACACCCACGCGGCGACCGAAGCGGCCACCTTCGGCGGAACGCATGCGGACAAGAACCAACGTCTTCGCGGGCATCGCCTTGCTGACGGCCTTCCTCGGAGGGCTGCCGTGCCCGGCCGCCACGCTCTCCCGGGCCGATCTCGCCGCGGCCGGTCCCAAGAAGCTCTTGTCGTGGTTCGACGCCGCCGACGGCAGCGATGAAGGTGGTGAAGAGGGGCTCTACGGCGACCGCATCATCACCGACCGTCCGCATCTGGCGGAGGCCGCCTCGACGGTGGGGCTCGGTCGCACGCAGGTCGAGACCGGCTACACCTATTTCCTGGACGGGTCGGGCGGCACCACCACGAAGCTCCACTCGTTCCCCGAGTCGCTCGTGCGGATGGGGCTCTTCGCGGAGTGGTTCGAGTTTCGCGTGCAGTACAACTATTTCGTCCGGGAACTCGACGGGCCGACGACGAGCCTCTTGCAGCAGGGGAGCGACGACCTCTACCTCGGGGCGAAGGTGGCGCTGGCGGCGCAGTCGGGTTGGCTGCCGGAACTGACGATCTTCCCGCAGATGCGGGTGCCCTCCGGGAGCCCCGCCTTCACGGGCGAGGAGGTGCTGCCGGGCATGAATTTCGTCTACGCCTGGCGGGTGACCGAGCGGTTCGAGGTGGAGTGCAACACCAACGTCAACCGCCGCCGCAACCCCGGGCTCGAGCACTTCTACACCGAATACCTGCAGACCTTCAATTTCGAGTACGACCTCGCGGAGCGGATCATGCTCTTCAACGAGTTCGTGATCTTTTCGCCGGTGGGGGCGATCGACGTGCCCGGCCAGGCCTACTCCCATGCCGGCTTGCACTTCTTCCTCCGGCCCAACCTCCAGATCGACGTGCATGCCGCCGTCGGTCTGAACGAGGCGGCGGCCGACCTGTTCGGCGGGTCGGGTCTCTCCTGGCGGTGGTAGCCCGCGGCCGCCGAGGGTCGAGCGGTCATCAACCACCGCTCGAGTTCAGAGTGGCTGCCAGCCAGCCGCGGGCGTCCAGCGGTAGCACACTCCCGCATCCTCGACCACGAGGCGAAGCCAGTTGTGAGTGACGAGATTCCGCACGCCTGGGTGCCGATTGAGAATGTCGGCAACGCGTTGCCGGCTGGCCTCGATGATGACCGTGAGCCGCAGCGGCTCATGCTGCAGCGTGGTGCCGTCGTGAACCGCCTGCCAGGGGAGGCCAACCCGCAGGTCGCCACCGTTCCCCTCGAGGATGCCAAACTGGCCCACCACGTCATGAATGACTTTGCTGCCGCTGCCGAAGGCGTGGTTGTCGACGGCGGAGGCAAAATACTGCAGCCCGATCCAGCTCGTCACGACCAGCGGGGCGGTCATGATCAGCTCGAGCACCTTTCCCTCGGGGTCTTTCGCCGAGGCGTACTCGTGGAGGAAACAGCGACCACCGAGGTCGAGCCCTGCCGTTCGGCTGCGGTCGGCGATCACGAAGGCGGCATTGCCCGCCAAGCCCCATTCGGGCCGAACCTCCGCCCAGTCGCGGGCCCGGAAGAGCACCGACTCATCGTCGGCGTTCCCCAGCCGCCTTCTCCGTTCCTGCCGTGTCGCCTTCCCGGCGGCGGCAGTCCAGGCAAGGATGTTCCGAAACTCGTCGCGGTGCGTGGCGGGGCAACCCGTCGGACCAAAAAACTCGATCTCATCGGTTGTGGTCCGGTGCACGGCCGCCACGAACCAGGTGTCGGCAGGGATCGCGATGCCCCGCTCGGCCAGTGCCGCACGGACCTGAATGTCGTTGAGAATGGCGGCGGCGACGCGGGCATTCGGCTCGCCGGAATGACCACCGCAGGCGCCGCAGTCGTAGCCCGAACGGTAGGGATTGTTGACCATGGAGGCGGCATGGCCGCAGATGGCGACGATCCTCGCGAACCGATCCGTGAGCCCGAGGTTTCGCAGCATGCTCTCGGCCAGACCAATCCGCTGATCGAGTGGCAGGGGATCTTCCGAGCCATCCAGGTCCGGGCCGAGCCGTCGCTGCTCGTCGAGCGTGAGGCCGTCGTTTCGCGGATCGGCCACGGGGGGCGTGATGCCCAGGGAATCGGTGAGAAGCTTCGGCAGATAGGCGAGACCCAGCGATTCCACAAAGCTGTAGCAGGAGATCGATGACAACTGGAAGCCCTTCCAGAGCTTGCGGCCCTTCCTGAGCAGCTTCCGGTGGTCGACGGCAGCCGCGATCCGCTCTTCCGATGCTCCCAGCAGCCGCTCAAAGACCGGAAAGGTCGGCTGCAGCAGCACCGGGCAATGAGCGGCGCCGTACGCGGTGCCCAGGCGAATAAACTCCAGTGGCATCCCGAAGAAGCCGGCGAACCCGCGGGTTTCGACCAGCCTGCTTTGGGCCTCGAGGTGACGTCGCAACACCTCGCTGCGAACATCGATGCAGAAGACCATCTGCAACGTCGGCCGGCCGTTCGCCGCCGGCTGCTTGACGGTGGCTATGTCGGCCAGCAGGCCGCGGCGATGGCTGACCTCATCGGCAACCTGCATCAGATAGCGGGCCAGCACCGCCGGCGGAGGATCGGGCGGCTCGGGAGCCGTCGGCACCAGCCCCTCGGGCAGGCCCTGCAAACCGCTCGACTCGGCCAGAGCCACGTCACAGGCCAGCCGGACAGCCAGCAGCCCCGTCAGGTCGTCAGCAACCGGCGGCGGTTCCTCGGCATGCCAGGCGAGATAGCGGATGAACGACGCCCAGCCGGCGACCGAAAAGAGTTCCGCCAGCAGAAATCGCTCGATGTGCGGCTTGGGAATGGCCAGCCGGGCCAGCAGGTCGGGGATCGCCTCGCAAGCATCATCCGGCAAACCTGCGACCAACTGCCGGAATCCACGGATCCCGAGTTCGTCGAGCCGGCGGCTCAGCTGCGCCCGCTGCCGCCACGCCTCGTAGAGCGGCAAGCTCAGCCAAGGACTCAGCCAGCTGGCCTGCCCGCGGTCGAAGTGGCCGGCACAGTGCCGGGAGATGTCCGTGACGATGTGGCTGGTCCAACGGGTACCGTTCCGTTCGTCGACCAGCTCCGACACGGTTCGGTAGCGGCGTTCGGCCCCGACCGCCGCCGGCTTGTCGTCGAGCAATGCCCGGCAGGCTTCCACCGTGCGGCTGGCGAACCATTCGGGATGCTCCTCCCGGCATTCGGCCAAGGCCGTGTCGAGGTCGGCCGCCGTGATCGCCCCGGTGCTCAGCCGCCGTCGAAACCATTCGGCCGTCGGCAGCGTGTCGCAGACGCGCACATCGGCGAGCAGCTGGCGAGCGACCAGAAAAGGCCTGTCGGCAAGGCCTAGAAACGGGTTGACTGCCACGTAGTCAGCCAATGGCCAGAGCGGCGGGATGATCGTCCCGACGGCTGCGAGATGCGACGCCAGTTCCGCGGGAGTCAGTCTGGTCGCAGCGGATGCGCCGCTCGTCGGAACGTTGGTCATCAGCGGTGGGCCACGTCGGTAGACACGGGTTACGAGACGGCCGCCGGCTGGCTGTAGATCCAGCCGGTCAGCCGCCGGAAGGGAATGTCGAGATAAAAGCCGTTGTTCGCATGCACGTAAAAGACCTGCACCCAGCGCAGATGCGAAAAGCTCTGGATGAAGTTTTGCACGACGAAAATCGCCACGAAACTGGCCATCGCGACGACGTGCACCGCCAGGTCGAGGGGCGATTGCTCCACGGGCTGTCGCGACATCGTGGCGGCCAGCAGGCCGTCGATCATCTCGAAGCTCGCAAAGTAGGCGAACGCCACCACGAATGCCGCCGCAATCCCGAGTCCGGACAGGTTCCAGACCCGCGTGGCGAGGAAGGTGGAGAGCAGATTGGTGAGAGCCAGCAGCAACACGAAGCCGAGGACGACTCCGCCCGGTTTTTCGGTCAGCGAGATCCCAAAGCAGGTGAGGGCCAGCCCGATGATCGCCGCTGCCCCGCCGACGGCCAGGAAGTCGGTGACGAGCACCGCGCGACCACTGCGTGCGCGTGCCTGGGTCAACTGGGTGCGGGCAGCTTGTTCCAGCACGCTTCCCGAGCTGAGAAAGGCATGAGCCTTGTAGAGGGAGTGTGCGACGATGTGGAGCAACGCCGCGGAAAAGCCGCCGAGCCCGCACTGGAGCATCATGAAGCCCATCTGGGCGATCGTCGAGAACGCCAGCGAACGCTTCACGCTCGTCTGCGAGGGCGTCACGACGCCACCGAGGAGCGCGGTGATCGCACCGATCATCGCCAGCATGCAGAGAGCGGCGGGCGAGAGCACCACCAGTGGGCTGAGCCGGATCACGAGAAACCCTCCGGCATTGATGATGCCGGCGTGCATCAGGGCGGAAACCGGCGTGGGCGCCTCCATCGTGTCGGGCAGCCAGCTGTGGAATGGAAACTGGGCCGACTTGGTCATCGCCGTCAGGACAAACAGGCTTGCCATGGCCGAGACCAGCATCGTATTCGCTGCCGAGTGCTCCCGCAGGGCCACGGCGCCGGCGAAGATGTCGGCGTAGTCGAAGCTGCCGAAGGTGGCATATGTCACCGCCAACGCGGCGATCAGGACGGCGTTGCCGAGCAGGCTGATGAGCAGTTTTTTCCGTGCCGCCCATATGGCCCAGGGCCGATGGTGGTGGTGGGTGAGGAGGTTATGGAGGCCAAGGTCTGCGAAGATCCAGGCGGCAGCGAACTGGAGCAGGTTGCGGGAGGTGACCAGCAGGAACACCGCGCCGAGCGTGAAGAGCATCCAGCAGAGGAATCGCCCCTGGTCGCGATCGCCGTCGAGATAGCGGACCGCGTACCGGCAGATCACCGCACCGATGAAGCTGATCAGCAGCAGCATGATCGCTGCGAGATCGTCAAAGTAGACGCCGAAGTTGAGGGCGGGCAGGCCGGGCACAACCGCCAGGCGAACGTCGATCGGCCCTCCGAAGGCCAACCCCACAGCGACCACAACGGCGAGTACCGCAGCCGCCACGGTCGCCGTCTTGGCCAGCCGCCGCATGAAATCGAGGTGCTCGTTCGCCCATCCCCGCGAGATGAGTCCAGCGGCCAGCAGCAGGAGTGCGGGAGCGGTGACCGTCCAGGCAAACAGTCTGTCCATCTGTGGCAATCCATTCCAAACGAGCCCGACACGTCCGCTTCACGCGACAGTGTACTGGCCCGGTTTGGATTACGCCACCGCCTGACACATCACCCTCGACCCAGGACGAGGCAGTCCTTCTTCCTGAAGCTGTTTGCAAGTTTCGGGAGCGAACGTGAGAGCCGTCAGGCCTTCTTGTCGACGCTGCCAACAGCAAGCCGCTCGGGCGTGTTTCCGCAAACCCATCTCGATGGGTCAGCGGGCATGGCGCGAGGGGAAGAGCGTGCGCATATCAAGGTGATTGGCATCGATGGCGCACTGCGGATGGGCCTGCCCGAACGCGGTCACTGCCGCCGCCGTAACAGCCGTATCATTCAGGCTGAGCGTGCCGAGCTTGGTGAGCCCCCGAAGTGTCCGCAGGCCGTCATCGGAAACGGCGGTGGAATCCAACCGCAGCCACCGGAGTTTCGGGAGCCCCGCCACATGGGAAAGGCCGGTATCGGTCACCTGCGTAAAGCCAAGGTCCAGCGACTCCAACTTGGTCAGATGGCCGACTTCCGTCAAACCCGCGTCACCCACATTCGTGTCGTACAGCGCCAGCGTCTCGAGTTTCTTCAATCTGCCGACAGACACGAGCCCCGCATCGCCCACCGCTGTCTTGGACACACTCAAGGAGCGCAGGCCGGAACAGTGGTCCAATCCAGCGAGGCCGGCATCGGTGATGGCCGAGCCGGTCAGATCGAGGCGTGTGAGCTCACCGAGCCCTTTGAGATGGTGAAAGCCCGCCCCCGTGATCGTGGTGTTTGAGAAATCCAGGAACCGCAAGCCCGGCAGTGGCGCGAGGTGACGGAGGTCATCGTCGGCGACGGGTGTCCCGTGAAAGGAAAGCCCACGCAAATCGTCGGCTTTCAGGCGGGAGAGTCCGGAGAGATCCGTGGCTCCCTGGGCGCTGACTCGTAATTCCAGGTGCCAGCCCGCCGGCACCGCGATCCGCAGCCGGCCGCGGGCATCGCCTTTGTCGATCTCGCCGGAACCGCTCAAGAAAGAAGGGCTCTCCTCCACGATCCAGAGCCGTCCGAGCGAATGATCCGCCGGAAAATCCAGCGTGCGTTCGACGGTCGGCTCCCGGCGACTGCATGCGGAGGGCATCGCCAACAGGAGCGTCAGCATGCAGGAGAGCAGGATTGTGGCGGTGCAACCACTCCTGATCGGCAGAGGCTTTCGTATGTTCGAGTGGTTCGACCTGATTTTCATGGCAACGAAGGATAGGTCGGCCAACGGCACTGCCGTCAATCGCGTCACGGCCGAATCGACGCGGCGGGGAAACGACCCGATCCCACAACCTCCAGAAACGCCGAGAGGCAGGAGGTTTTGCCACCTCCTGCCCCTGACTGCCACGCTGTGCCTGAGTGGCGTAGCTCCTCGCCCGGTGCCGAACTTGCCTACGTCTCTCGCTGGCAATAGACTGAACAGATGACCACAATGCTGTGAGTCGGTGGTTATCTTTTCAATTTTTTGCTCGGACGAGGGCACCGAGCCTCCTCACATTCACGTGCGCTGCGCAGACGGAGAGTGCAAGTTCTGGCTGGACCCGGTTGCTTTGGGCAGAAACCGTGGCGTTCCTGCCCACACCGTGAGGGAAATGGAGCGGTTGGTTTACGAACACGTTGACTTCTTGCTCGAGAAATACGATGAGCACCATCCACCAGGAAACCGAAGCCGTGGCGACGAGGGCTTGGACTGAGGGCCGGATCGTCTACCTAGAGTTGACGGACCAACGCATCGTCGGATTTCCGGCGAATCGCTTTAAGCGTCTCAAGCAGGCGAGTGAAGTGGAGTTGGCCGACGTGCGACTGGAGGTCGGCGGCACGGCACTGCGATGGGAATCCCTCGACGAAGACATCTCGGTCGAGGGCGTAGTGGCGGGCAGGTTCCAGTTGCCGCCGAGCCGGGACTGATTGTCCGCTCACTGCCGCCGCTGAAGGGGGCGAGCAAAAAGCTCCCCGAGTAGGATTCATCACAACCGCCGTTTTATTCGGGAAAACAAGGGTGTCGGCGAGAAGGCGACTCAAAAAACGACTCACTCTGAAGAAGCTTTTGGGTCGCATGAGGTCGCAGGGAGCCGCACGGAGCCCGCTCCCAACGGCGAGGGGCGTTCATGAGTGGCTCATGTCCCGGCCAAATGCCGGGGGGGCAGGCCAAACCCGCCACCCCGGCACCCCACCAGCGAAATCAGGCCAGGGCATAGAGCGGCTCCGACATCGGCGTCAGTTCGCTGACGGCCACATGGAGTCCGTCGACGGCAGTCCAGCCGGCACAACGCCTCGTCGGTGGTTCGCCAGTCTGATCCCGCTTGATCGCCGCCACCGTTTCAACCGGCGTTCACACCCGCGTCATGCTCACGGGATGCTTCTCTTTTCATTTTGGTGGGTACACTTTCCGTGAGGTAGCAACGAAAGGAACTTGCAATGAGTGCTGCTGGAACTCCGAATCTTCTTTAGGAGATGACCCGCGCGGTCGTCGCCGCAGTGCATCCTGAGCAGGTGCTCGTGTTTGGTTCCCACGCACGGGGTGATGCCACCGCCGATTCCGACGTCGACCTGCTCGTAGTCGAGAAGGAG
>JBJTSM010000023.1:0-20349 GCA_046076685.1 Planctomycetia bacterium
CTGCGGGTCTGGAGCCGGCGGGCGGCCCTGCGGCACCCCCGCGTGATGCGTTGGCTGGGGCGGCGGCTCGCGCGACGGCAGGCGCATCTGCCCCCGGGCTGGCGGGTGGGCCGGGCCGCGCTGATCGGCCGGCCGTTCGACGCCGCCCACGGCGAGGCGACCGAATCGCTCAAGCTCAAACGCGCGGCGATCGCCGCACACTTCGGTGTCGAACTCGCCGCGGCGGCAGCCCCGCAGCCGCCCGCGTGGATGGCGACCGTGCCGCGACGACGACGCAGTGAACCGGCGGCCACGGCCGGCACCGGCTGGGCGGCAGCGGCGCTTTGGAGCGGGCAGCCGGCGGATGCGGCGGTGCCGACGAGTTTCGCCCTGGCGGCCGCCCTGGCGGCCGAGCCGCTTCGCGATGCGGTCGGCGACGTCGTCGAGCGGACCGAACGGACGATCGCCGCCCTGCGGGAGCAGCAAACGCTCTACGATCCGACCGGGGCCGGGATCGGAGGCTGGCAGACCGCGCCGCTCGACGACGCGCCTGCAGAGCCCCTCGGCACCTTCTCGGCGGCCGCGGAGGCGGCGCTCGGCGACGCGGGCTTCTGGGGGTTGTTCGTGCCGGAGGCGTTCGGCGGCTCGGGCTGCACCATGCAGGAACTGGCCCGCGTCGTCACGCGGGTGGCCGCCAACGTGCCGACGGCCGCCGGCATGCTCTCCGTGCACTCCTCGATCGGCGCGGTGGCCGCCATCGCGACGTTCGGTAGCCAGAGCCAGCAAGAACGGCATCTGCCTGCCCTCGCACAGGGCCGGCCGCTCTCCATTTTCGGGGCCACCGAGCCCGGCGCAGGCTGCGACCTGCACGCGATCGCGACGCGGCTGGAACGCCACGCCGGCCGGTTGCTGCTGTCGGGCACGAAGATGTTCATCACCGGCGCGACCCACGGACGTCTGGTCAAGCTGCTGGCCCTGCTCGATGGTCGGCCCGCGGTGGTGCTCGTCCGGCTACCGGACCGCGACACGCCGTCTTTTCGGCTCAGGCACTATGCGCTCCATCCGCTCAAGCACGCCCACAATGCGGCGCTCGAGTTCGACCGCCACGAGATCGACCCGGCCGACATTCTCGAGCCGCTTGCCGGCTCGACCGCCGGACCGCTTGCCGGCTCGACCGACGGACCGCTTGCCGGCTCGACCGCCGGCCCGCTTGCCGGCTCGACCGACGGCATGCCGATCGTCTGGCATGGCCTCAACCGCGGCCGCGTCACGCTCGCCGCGCAGGCGGCGGGCACCCTGCGGCTGCTCGTGCGACAGGCCCGCCACCATGCTCTCGCCCGTCACACGTGGGGCGAGCCGATCGCAGCCCGGCAGCTCGTCCAGGGACGGCTCGCGCGGATCGCGGCCGGCATCGTGGCCTGCGACAGTCTCGCCGCCTGGGCGGCGGCGGCGATCGACAACGGCCAGTCCGGCGAACTCGAGGCGATCATCGCGAAGATCGTGGCAGGCGAGTGCGTGCGACAGGGCGCGATCGACAGCCTCGGCGTGCACGGCGGCAGGGCGTTTCTCGTCGGCCACCCGCTCGGGGATTCCCTCCACGACCACTTCGCCGTGACGGTCTACGAGGGGGAGAGCGATCTGCTCGGACTCGCCCTCTTCAAGGGTCTTGCCAGGCATCACCCACTCGCGGCCTTCGCCCGCGACGCATCCGCCTTGAGGCGGGCCGCGGCGTGGCTGGGGTGGCAAGCCGGCCTCTTCGGCCGTCGACCGCACGGCGACGGCTTCACGATTCTCGATCGGCGGCTGCGCGATCATGCAGCCGCCGCACGGCGGCTGCTCGGCCGCGCGGCGGTCCGCATCGACCGCGGCATCCGCCGGCACGGCAAGAGTCTTGCCAACCGACAACTGCTGGTCGGCGGCTGGTCGGCCGAAGTCCGCGACCTCGTGAGCGTGCTGGCGGTGGCCCATCACGCCGACGCCGCCGGCCAAGACGCCGACCTGCTGGCCGCCGACTGCTGGTGCCGGCTCACGCTCGCTCGAGCGCGCGGAAGCCGCCTCGGGGCCGCCGACCACGAGGCCCTGGCCGCGCTCGGCCGCGCGGTGTTGGAGCGGGGCTTCGACTGAACCGCACGGCCGACTTTCGAGCGCTCGTCCGCGCGCGGTGACACCTCCACGGGACGGGGCACGGCCGACTCCGATGGGACGCTGATGAAACCGAATTTCGAGAGGCCCGATGCGTCGGCCGCAAAACAGACGGATGCCTGTCCTCGGACAACACGTGACGGCCCGCTCGACGGACTCGTCGTCGCGGGCGGCCGGGGTCAGTCGGCGCCGAGGGCCTCCAAAATCTGGAGAACCTCGATCCCCTTTTCCTCCGCGATGCGCCGCATCGTGCTTCGTGCGGCGGCATACTCCTCGCCGGTCGGCAGCCGGTCTTCACCGGGCACTAGCAGGCGGCCCGCCACCCTCTGGGCCCGGAAAAAGTCCTCGTCGTTCATCAGCGTCGCGCAATCATTCATCCGGGCCAGGAACTCGGCGCGGACTGGTTCCGCGGCCACTCGGGCTTCCTCCGCCGAGAGCCGCCGGTCATACGCGTAGCCCGGGCTGTAGCCGTCCGGCACCTGCGGCCTCCAGCGGGCGACCCGTTCAAGTGCCCTCGAGAATGCCGCAGGCTCGTCGCACACGGCCGGATTGATCCCTGCGCCCAACTCGACCGAATAGCCGCGGATCGCCGAGACCGGGTTGCCCTCGCCTTGATCACGGGGTGGAAAGCAGCGCTCGTCGAACCGCAGCCGCAACTGCCCGGCGTAGAACAGGAAACCGCTGTCCTCCAGCCGCTGCCGGTTGAAGGCGATCGCCGCGGCGGTGAGCAGCACGAGCGACGCCCGCTCGTCCGACCGCTCGAGCACCGCGTCGAGGCCGGCGACGTCGTCTTCCATGAGCCTGTCGCACGCGGCCTGATCGGCGGGCGAGAGGGTGAGCCGAATCGACGACAGATCGCTGGCCGGAAAAACTTTCATGCCGTCGCGGAGGATCAACTTCACGAGCCGGTCGCGAAGCGGACCGAACTCCCGCTGCAGAAACGCCCGCGGCTCCGACCGCTTCCGGATCGCGTACTGCAAACCGATCTCCTCGCCGGCCGACCCGGCGCCGAAGGCGAACACGTTGAACTCGACGGTGGCATCGCCGGCATCCCACAAGGCGAAGCAGACCACTTTCTGCCTGGAGTCGGGGCTGTCGAGGGAGACGATCGGCGCCTCGGGGTGGGCCCTCCTGATCTGGGCAACCAGGGCATCGGCCCGTTGCTGCAGGCCCACCGGCCGGCCGCCGTAGGCATGGATCGCCGCCAGGCTGGTCCAGTCGTCGAGCGTCTGGTCGGCCGGGATGAATTCCAAAAGCGTCAAACCGTCGTTCGAGCCGACGGACGCCAGTTCCATGATCTGTCCGTCGAAATGCACGCGGCCCTTCGGCAGTTCGGCCGGCGGCTCCCCGGCACGGGAGCCGATCGAGCCACTCAAAAGGAGCAACAGCGCGAGCAGCTTCGGTCCGCCACGATCGACGTGGTTCATCTGCCTGGTTCTCCAAGGCCTGTCGACCCGGCAGCGGCGCCATGGCCGAACCGGCCGCAAGGTTAGCAGATCTCACAGGCAGAGGTATCGTGCGCCGGCGGTGCCCGGCCGGCGGCACAGGTGATAAGAAGGCGTGTTACCGGCTCGCCACGAGGGCCGGCCACCAGCTGCAGAGATACCAGGCGCGGGGCGTGGTCCACTCCGCGAAGGCCTCGAGGGCAGCGCGGTCGCACGAGCCGCGGGTGCCCGCGGAAAAGTCACCGTCGAGCACGTCCTTGAGCAGCCCGCGCGGCTTCGAGTAGCGGACCACCCGGGCCGTGTCTTTCGTCAGGCCCGCCAGCTCCACGGCCCGCGCGACCGCATCCTCCAAGAATCCGATCCGGTCGACGAGGCCGGCATCGACGGCCTGCTGGGCCGTGAAGATCTGCCCCGTGGCCACGCTCGCGAGCTTCTCGTCATCGAGCTTCGGCCGCCCCTGCTTCACGATCTGCTTGAACCGGGCGAACATCTCGTCGACCAGGCTCTGCAGGACCTTTCGTTCCCGCTCCGCCAGTTCGGGCGTGCGGTCCTTGGTGGGGCTGAGCATCTGCTTGAGCGGGCCGCTGGCGATCGAGTCGTCCTCGATGTCGAACTTCTTGAGGAACTTGGAGACGTCGAAGTGCGGGATGATCACGCCGATCGAGCCGGTGAGCGTGGCCGGCTCGGCGAAGATCACGTCGTCGCGGCCGCCGTTGGCCATGGCGACATAGTAGCCGCCACTGGCCGCGATCCCACCCATGCTCACCACCACCGGCAGGTCGCGGTCCTTGGCGAGTTCGGCCAGCCGGTAGTGCAGTTCGTCGCTGCCGCTGACCGTGCCGCCCGGCGAGTCGACGCGGAGCACGATCGCCTTGACGCTCTTGTCCTCCTTGACGTGGTCGAGCTGCGCGCGGGCAAAGCCGCTGCCGCCCATGATGGCGCCGGCGATGTCGACGATCGCCACCTTGTCGGCCGACTTCCGCGAAAGCGAATGGTACTGCTCCACGACCCGCGCGTCGCGCTGGAAATACTGCGCGGCGGCCCCGGCGCTGGCCAGGGCCGTCAGCACCGCGATGCCCGTGATCGACCAGGCGACCCAGCCGCTCAAGCGCCCCCACAAGCCGCCCTGCTCCAGGATCACTCGTGTCGGGATCGCTCGTGGCGATGGTGGCATCGGCTCGATCTGCATCGTGAAAACTCCGGCGGCTGGCGGGAACGGAACCGATCGCGAGACGGAACGCGGAACGAAACATCAGTTTGCCATTTTTCTCCGCATGCCGTTACCCTGACCACTGGACTGGAGCGAATTCCCGGTCCGAAACAGCGACTTTGACAGACCGAGAGGAGTGTGGCGACGTGTTCGTGTGTGTCAGCACCGAGTGTTTTCCCGAACTGCCGCTGGCCAGGGCGATGGAGCGGCTGGCGGAACTCGAGTTCACCGCCGTGGAGATCGACGTCCACGAGGGCGGTACCCACCTCCAGCCCGGCGGCGTGGCCGCCGACCCCGAGGCGGCGATCGCGGCCTGCAGCGACCTGCAGCGGCTCCGGCCCGTCGCGATCTCGTTTTCGTCGCCGGAGACGCCCGAACTCTACGACCGATTCACGGCCTGTTGTCGCCTCGCCAAGTCGCTCGCCGTGGTCACCCTCGTGGTCGATGCCTCGGAATTGGGCACGCCTTTCAACGGGGAGATCGAGCGACTGAGAAAGATGGTCGCGATCGCGTCGGGGCTCGGCATCATCGTCGGCGTGAAGACCACCGCCGGTCGGATGACCCAGGACGCCGAGACGACCGCGTCGCTCTGCCGCAATGTTCCCGGCCTCGGCGTCACGCTCGACCCGAGCCACTTCATCCACGGCCACAAGAAGCAGGCGTCCTGGGAGCCGATCCTGAAGTACGTCTGCCACGTCCACCTGCGGGACACGAAGCCCGACGCCCTGCAGGTGCGGATCGGTCAGGGATGCGTGGAGTACGGCAAGCTTGTCGGGCAGCTGGAGCGGGTCGGGTACAAGCGGGCCCTGTGCGCCCACATGCCGCCGCTGGACAACGTCGACCAGGTCGCCGAACTCCGCAAGATGCGTCTGCTGCTCGAAAGCCTGCTGTAGGCCGGCGCTACCTCAGCGTGGAGCCGGAGGCTTCGGCGCGGCTGGCCATCTCGGCGTAGGCCTGCGACTGCGTGTCATCTCCCTGCTCCGCGTACATGGTCGACAGGTTGCCATAGGCGACGGCGAGGGCCCGCTCCTCGAGCTGCCTGGCATCGACCGCGGCCACCATCATGTCGACGCCGCGGCGGCTGAGGGCCATGGCGTCGTCGCGACGATCGACCTGCCAGTAGGAGATCGCCATGCTGACATAGGATTCCCCGAGCTGCCCGGCCTCGCCTCCGCGGTCGAGCTGCGGATTGCCCTCCCACATGGGGATCACCCGGTCGAACCAGGTCACCGCCGTGGCGTGGTCGCCGCGTTGCAGGCTGTGCATGATGCCGATCCGGAAGAGCAGGTCGCCGACGTTCTTCCGCTCCGTGTCGGTCAGCTGACGATGCTCGCCACCCCGCTCCAGGTAGGCCGCAGTGAGCGTCGCGTTGTCCAGCATGTCGGCGGCGTCGCCACGGAGCTGGGCCGCGGCCAGGGCGTCGAGCAGCCCGAGCCCCACCTGCCAGTCGATCTCGCGACGGCGCCAGGGATCCTTCACGGTCTCTCCCATCCGGTCGCGAACCTCGAGCAGCCGCTTCACCCACGGCAGCGGCTCGACCGACTCGGCGGATCCCGCGGCCACCGCCAGAACTCCGCGGCACAGCTGTAGTTCGAGCGTCTGCTGGACCGACTCCTCGGCCTTGCACTCCGCGACGACGGCCTCGCTGCGGGCGATCCACTTGGGGATCACGCGACTCTTCTGTTGCCACGTACCCTGGGCGATGGCCTGAGCCGTGCCGAGATGCGCGTCGAGCATGATCTCCCTGGCCGCCTGCTGCACCGGAGCGGAACGCTTGGGCAGGAGCGCCGAGGAACGCTTGATGGCCTCGGCGAAATGCTCCACCGCCTTCTGGTGGTCGGGAGAACCGCCGGCGAGGTCGATCCGTCCCAGCAGCCGTTCGGCCTGCGCCGTCACCAGGGGCGGAACGTTGGGGGTGGTCTTCACCGACTCGACGACCACGCGGGCTTCCGGGTGGCGGTCGAGCGCCATGAGAATGCCCGCGTGCTTCATCTTCGTCCAGACGTCGGTGGGGTCGATCCGCCCGGCGGCCTCAGCCAGTTGCAGGGCCTGCTGCCACTTGCCCTGCTCGCACATGAGCACCATCAGCAATCGGTGGGCCCGCAGGTGCTTGGGGTCGATCTCGACCGCATATTGCAGGTCGGCGACCGCGTAGGCGATGCACGTGTCGATCTCCCCCTCGGCCCGCAGCACGAATGCCTCCGGATCGAGAGGCTCGATCATCACGGCGGTGGCCGACTGGGTGCCCGGCTTCACGCTGAAGATGACGCCCCGCTCGGGGAACACCTCGCCGATCGAGACCCCCTGTTCGTCGAGAATGGACACCGTTCGCAGGTCGGCGATCTCCAGTTGCTTGGCCAACTCGCCGACGGCGACGGGTTCGGCCAGCTTGATGCGGATCGCCGACACGATATCCCCGTCGACCGTGACCTCGACCCGCTCGAAGGGTTCGATCTTCCAGAAGAAACCGCGCGTGCCGTCCTCACGGGTGAACGGTTCGCCCGTCCCCCAGCCGGCCCGCAGTTCGTCACCCGTGGTCTTGCCGGGGTAGACGCCGCGAAAGCTCGCCGGATCGATCGAGAGCGTGGGCATTTCGTCGGGAGTCGCGGCCACGGGGGCCGTGACGGTGGTGGTCTTGGGTGCCCGCTCGGCGTTGGCAACCACCGCCGGCCGCGTGGCGGGCGGTGCGGCGACGGCGGGCTCGTCATCCGGGCCCGAGCCGGAGTTCGCGACGTCGGTAGTCGCGGTGTCGGTCTTGGTCGGCCTGGCGGGCGGCGACACCGGAGGCTTGGCGTTCGCCTTCGGCAGCACCGCGACCTTGTCGGTGAGCCACCGCTTGAGCACGCTGGTTTCGGGCCCGAGGTCGGTCTTCTTGCCGGCCGATTCCTCGACCGCAGGTGCGGCATCCGGAGTGGCCGCAGGGGCCCCTGCCGGCACGAGGTCGGTCCATTCGGCCGTGAGCCGGCCGGACGGCTCCGCCGCCTGTCCGGGTGCCGACCGCAGTACGGCCGGCGCGGGCTTGACCTCGGCGCGGAACGCCGGCTCGCCGCTGTCCACCGGGGGCTTCACCGGCCTCTGGACGGCAGGCTGACCGGCCTTGGCGGCCGTCTGTTGCGCCGCCTTCTCCTTGGCTGCGGGATCACCGATCGATTCGATCCAGCGCGGCAGACGCATGATCGCCCGCGGCGGTTCGGTCCGTGGACCCTCATCCGCATGGACGGCGCCGGCAACCGCGATGGCGGCTACCGTGAACAGGGAACGGGAGACACAGTGAGGCAGGCACCGCAGCGTGGCCACGAAAGAATCCTCCATTGGTTGCGGACGGCAAACGCCCGAAGGCGGGGGGAGGGTAGGTGTCGGGATTGGCCGAGTCCATAGCAGATGGGATGTTCGCCAGACCTGTTTCCGGCGGATGGACCCGGTCCGCTTCGAGCGTTCCGGCCGCCTCGGCCGGCCCCTCCCGCCAGCCTGACCAGCCTTCGTGGGCGGCCCAGCCCCCTTGGTCGCCCTCTTTTCTTCGGAGTTCTTTCCGATCATGCTGACGAAACGTGGCACAGATCGTCGGTCTCTTTTTCCCCGACCATCAGCAGTCCGAGCATGAGCAGCCTCCATCAGCAGCATGTGGTCGTCATCGGCGGCGGCCTGGCCGGACTGGCTGCTGCCGAAGCCCTGACGAGGGCCACCGCCGGCGGCCCGCCGAGCCGCCAGGTGACGCTGATCGAGCCATCGGGCCGTTTCGGTGGCGTGATCGCGACGGACCGCCGTGAAGGCTGGCTCATCGAGCGGTCGGCGGACAGTTTCCTGGCGGCACGGCCTGAGGCGGTCGACCTGGTCGAGCGATCGGGGCTGACAGGCGAGCTGATCGGGGTCGATCCCCGTGTCAGGCGGGCGCTGGTGTACCATCGCGGCCGCACGCGGCCTGTCCCCGCCGGATTCAGGCTGCTTGCTCCCGGTCAGCTGCGCGGGATTCTGACCACGCCGCTGCTGACGCCGGGCGGCCGTCTGCGGCTGGTCGCCGAGCGGTTCGTGCCGGCGCGTGACCGGCTCGTCAGCGATGAATCGCTCGAGCATTTCGCGATTCGCCGCCTGGGCAGGCAGGCCTTCGAGCGGCTCGTGCAGCCGCTCGCCGCCGGCATCTGGACCGCCGATCCGGCACGCCTCAGCATGGCCGCGGCCTGCCCGGAATTTTTCGCGATGGAACTCGCCGCCGGCAGTCTCTGGGCCGGAGAGCGACGACGCGCACAATCGGCCGCAGGCGGCGGGCCGGCCGCAGGAGCGCGGTACGGGCAGTTCCTGACACTCGCCAGTGGGATGGAAACCCTGCCACGGCGGCTGGCTGGCCTGCTTGAAGCCCGCGGCGTGCGGGTCGTCACGGCCGCTGCCGAGGGCCTGGAACGGGCCGCCGGCCATGCCTGGCAGGTTCGCCTGCGGACCGCCGTGGCCTCTGGCGGACCGCCGTCGGCGACGATCGAGGCCGATGCCGTCGTCGTGGCGATGCCATCCACCGTGGCGGCATCCCTGCTCCGCTCCGTCGCTCCGGCCTTGGCGGATGCGTTGGCGGCCATCGAGTACGCCGGTTCTTCGATCGTGTCGATGGGATTCGCCCGAGAAGATGTCGCCCACCCCCTCGACGCCGCCGGGGTCGTGGTGCCGCGGTGCGAAGGCCGTCGCATCCTCGCCGTCAGCTTCTCAAGCCAGAAATTCCCGGAGCGGGCACCGCCTGGGGCGGTGCTCATGCGGACATTCGTGGGAGGAGCCCTCGATCCCGAAACGGCGGAACTCGACGACGATCGGCTGGTGCCTCTCGTGCTGGCGGAGTTGCGGGACATCCTCGGAGTTCGGGGCAGGCCGCGGATCGTGCAGATCGACCGGTGGCGGGCCGCGATGCCGCAATACACGGTGGGACATGCGGACCGTGTCGCCACCATCCGAAGATTGACCGCCGAACACGGTGGGCTGTCCCTGGCCGGAGCCGCCTACGAAGGCGTCGGCATTCCCCAGGTGATCGCGTCGGGACAGGCAGCGGCGGCGACGGTGTCGTGAAGAAGCCGTTACTTCTTCTTGGCGGCCGCTGCCGGCGCCTTGCCACCCGCAGCCGCTTCGCCTTCTTCCTTCGCCTTCTTCTTTTTCTTCATCGCCGTTTTCACGACCCGAACCTTCGGCAGACCGAGGGGGCTGCGGCCGTCTTCCCAGCGGTCCTGCTCCTTGAGTTTCAGGATCCGCTCGCCGCGGGAGAGGACACCCCTGGCGCTGGAGGATCCCTTGCGAACGCGGAGGCTCTTGTCCATTGTCATCGGCGTGGATCCTTCTCTCGAACGGCAACTCTCGGACGGCAATCAAAACAGCACAGTGGCGGGCGGCTCGCCCGCCGTCTGAACCCCCAGAGATTAAAAACAGCCCGTCCTGGCTTCAAGCCCTTCCCTGCCAATCGCGGGCGACTCGCCATAGGGGCGGTCAAAAATGACTCCCCGTGCGGCTTTGCAGGGCCACATCAGAGACTGACGGCCGAAATCCGCGACAGGAACTTCTCCATCGAAGCCGGCCGTTGCTCGGGCTCGGCTGCGATGCAGGACATGATGGCAGCCGCCAGGGGGGGCGGCATGTCCGGCCAGAACTCCCGGATGTCCCGCGGCGTCGTATCGTGCCGCAGGGCCGCCTTCCCGCCGGGGACCCGAGGCCACGGCATGTCGAGCGTGCAGAGTTCGTAGGCCGTCACCCCGAATGAAAACATGTCGAGTTGCCTGGCGATCGGCCGCCGGCGGACGACCTCTGGAGCCATGTAGCTCGGTGTGCCGATTCGATTTCCCGGCCGGAGAAACGCCGGTTTATCCGGCACGGAAAGCCCGAAGTCGAACAGCACGAGACGGCCATCCGGGCAGAGCATCAGGTTGCGCGGACAGATGTCCCGGTGGATGAAGCCGGCATTGTGCACGGCGGCGATCGCGGTGGCCGCCTGCCGCACCAGGTCGAGCCGCTGCGCCGGGGGAAAAGGCTCCCCCGTCGAGAGCACCGTGTGCAGCAGCGTTCCCGTGATGAATTCCATCACGATGAAGGATTCGCCGTCGACCGACTGCCCCCATTCCAACGTCTTGGCGATGTTGGGTCCGCCGATGCGGCTGCCGATCTCTCCCTCGCTGGGCTTGTTCAGTCCCCGGTAGCGGCCCTCGAAGGGGTCGCTCTTCTTGCGGTCGATGATCTTCAGCCCGCGCACCTCACCGGTGGCAATCTCGCGGACCTTGTAGAACTTCGACATCGTTCCGGACACGCTCTCCCGCATCCGCTCGAACCGACGCCAGAGATTGACGCGGGGCTTCCCGCCAAAAAAACGGGAGAGAAATCCGGGAACAGACATGGTGGTGGGCGTCGGTGGTGGCTGCTGCCGGCCGTCGGCGAAACCGCGGCGATTCGTCCAGCAACACTGAGGATACCACGCGGTGGCCCCCCTATCCGCCCAGTCAGGGCCCAATCAGGGCCCAATCAGGGCCCAGTCAGGAATAGAGCACCGGGTTGAGCGGGTCGTCCATGATCTCGCCGACACGCGTCGAAGGCGTCCATTTCTCGTGGTCGGCCCGCTGGTTCGCATTCTTCGGCTCGGCCAGTTGCATGTCGATGTCCATGTAAATCACCGTGTGCACCTGCCGGGGCGCGGACGTCGTATTGGGGCCGGCGCGGTGCAGCGTCCAGCCGAGGTGAAACGACACGTCGCCATCCGCATAGGGCTCGGTCACCTCGAGTACCCCCTGCTCCCGGATCGCCTCGCGAATGAGCCGCTCCGATTCGTCGGAGATCTCGAGATCGCGGCCGATCCGCTTGAGATGGCTGCCCCGCCCGAACGACAAGGGGCCCATCTCGAGCGGCACGGCGTGGAGCGGGATCCAGGCGGTGACGTTGAGCGGGCTGGCCATCGGCCAGTACTGCTGATCGGTGTGCCAGGGCGTGAACCCGCCGCCGGGTTCCTTGTAGAGCGACTGGTCGTGCCACAGCCGCACACCCCGCGTGCCCAGCAGCTCGGTGGCGATCCGCGCCAGCCGCCTCGAAAAGGTGAACCGCCGCGCCTCTGCGCTCTTCTCCCACAGGTTGCCCACCTGGATGAATGCCTTGCCGTAGGTGTCACGACGTTCCAGCGGCACGTTCGCCTGCGGGTTGTGCTCGGTCGTGAGCCGGGTGATCTCGTCCTTGAAGGCACCAAGCGTGGCGGCGTCGAACACGCCCGGCAGCTTGATGAAGCCGTCGTCCCGAAACTGCCGTTTCTGGAGATCGGTGAGCGGATAGGGTGCGTCGATCATGTTCATACCGGTTCTCCCTTGCATGGTCTCGTTGGCCGCCGTGCGGATGCCGTCGGTGTTTTGATCCTCACCGAAAACCGGCCTCCGTTCTGCGCCTGACCGGGCGCAAACTGGTACTATTTTGATGACCCCGCGCACACTCGATGCTTTTTCCGCTTCGATCCCATCGCTCCGGCATCTTCTTTCCGGCCGCCCTCCATTGCTCCCCGACCTCGAACATGTCGTGCCGGCTCCCGGACGCTCCCTGGCCTGGGATGCGTTCGACCTGGCCTGCTTTCCCTATCGCTGGCACTTTCACCCCGAATACGAGCTGACGCTCATCACGGCGGGGCACGGCAGGCGATTCGTGGGCGACTCGATCGAGCCCTTCGATGCGGGAGACCTGGTGCTGCTCGGCCCCCACCTGCCGCACACCTGGCATTCGGCAGCCGCCCGCGGCCAGCGCAGCCGGGCCGTGGTGATCCGGTTTGCCGCCGATTTTCTCGGCGAGTCGTTCTTCGAGCGGCCGGAGCTGTCGCGGATCGGCGGCCTGCTCGGCCGCTCCGCGCGGGGCATCGTGTTCGCGGCGTCGTCCTCGCGGCGGATCGGCCCGCTGCTCGAGGCCACCTGCCACGCCCCGCCCTTCGAGCAGTTGCTCGGCCTCCTGCGGATCCTGCAAGGGCTCGCCGTGCATGGACGGGGACGGCCGCTTTCCAGCCTGACCTACGATGCCGCCACGCGGTCTCGCGACGCGAAGCGGATCGATCGGGCCTGTCGGTATTTCCTGCAACACCTCGACCGGCCGCTGTCGCTCGCCGAGGTGGCGAGCGTGGCCGACCTGTCACCGGCAGGATTCAGTCGCTTCTTCCGGCGGATGACCGGCCGGACCTTCGTGGGCTGGGGCCACGAAGTCCGCATCGGCCATGCCTGCCGCATGCTCGTGCACACCGACCGCTCGGTGCTCGACATCGCGATCGCATCGGGGTTCGCCAACCTGTCGAACTTCAATCGGGTGTTCCGCCGGCTGCGCAGCCGCACGCCGCGGGAGTTTCGCCGGCAGCATCACCTCGCCGGCGGCTTCAGGACTTCTTGAGGGCAGCCAGTTCGGCGTGGGCGGCGGCGAGTTCTTTCTCCAGCCGGGGCACCTCGGCCGGGTCGTCCGGCTGCTTCTTGGCGCCGGCCAGCAGGTGCTGCAGCTTGGCGATCTTCTGCTGCAGGACTTCGAGCCGCTTCTTTTCCTTCTTGTCCATCGAGTGTGCTCCCGGCGGTTGCGGACGTGCTCCAGCGGATGGGCTGCAATCAAACGCTCTGACGAGCGCTGAAACCGATGCCACGCCCCGGCCATCACGGAGCCGGGACGGCTTCTGAGTTTGCCGGGGCGGGCTCGCGGAAGGCCGATCCGGCACGGCTGTCACGATACCGGTCCTCTTCCCGGCTTCCGGCTTCCGACGCATCGCGGTCGGCGTCACCCGCCGCGTTTCGGCCGGCATATGGCATGCCCACGCCGCCGCTCTCCACACGATTCGGACCGGTGTGAAGCTGCCGCATCCAGCCGGAGAGCAGCACGACGGCCAGTGACAGCCCCAGCGTCACGGAAAGCCACTTGGCACGGTCGTTCCGCACCCACTGCGTGCCCTCCCCGCGGCCGACCAGGGCGCTGGCGAAATAAAAGGCACCCATCGCCAGCAGGAACTTCGCACCGAAGAGGGCGTGGTAGCTGGTCTGCCGCATCCAGCCGCCGTCCGCCCAGCCCTCCGCCTTGACGCGGCCGTTGAACAGCAGAAAGTTGGCCAGTCCACTCGCCAGAAGCACGGTGATCGCACCGATCACCCAGGGCAGCCAGCGGCGGCGGATGGAATCGTGGATGCGGTCACGGGTTGCGGCGTCCAGGTCGGACAGGGCCGGCAGCAACGCGAAACGGGCGAAGACGAGTCCACCCATGGCCACGATGGCGGCGAGCACGTGGGCCCAGCGGAGCAGAAGCAGGGTCGGATCCATCGGAGCACTCCTGGCAGTCGGGGGAGAAACGGCCGCCGAATGGTACACGATGGCAAGCCCTCCCCAAAACAGCCGATTTGCAGCCGTGGTTTGTCGTCGTGGCCGAATGCCGCGTACAGTGCGGACTACGGCCCCCGCCCTTCCGACGCCTGCATGTTCCCCCCGGAGACGGTCGCCCCATGCGCCCCGACGATCCCACGCTGCCGGATGATTTGCCGGACGAATGGATGGACGACGGCCTCGAGGCATTGGCCCGTCATCTGCCCGGCGACCAACCGCATCACCGGTGGATGCGGCTGGCCCTGGAGGAGGCGCGGATGGCGGCCGAAGAGGACGAGGTGCCCGTGGGTGCGATCGTCGTGGCTGCGGGTCGGGTGATCGCCAGCGCCCACAACCAGCGTGAGCAACTGGCCGACCCCACGGCCCACGCCGAAATGATCGCGTTGACGCAGGCGGCCGCGGCGCTCGGCTCGTGGCGGCTCGAGGGCTGCACGCTCTACGTGACGCTCGAGCCCTGCCCGATGTGCGCCGGCGCGATCCTGCAGGCCCGGGTGCCGTTCGTGGTGTGGGGCGCGGCCGACCCGAAGGCCGGGGCCGTCGAGTCGCTCTACCGGCTGTTCGAAGACGCCCGGCTCAACCACCGCGTCGACCACACCGGCCGCGTACTGGCCGACGAATGCGGCCAGATCCTCAGCACCTTCTTCCGAGGGAAGCGGAAGTGAAACTTCCCTACCCGCGCTTGGCCATCGGCACGAAGTCACGGAGGGTTTCGCCCGTGTAGATCTGCCGCGGACGGCAGATCTTCTTCGTGGGCGAATGGTGCATCTCGATCCAGTGGGCGATCCAACCCGGCAGCCGCCCCATCGCGAAGAGCACCGTGAACATCTGCACCGGGATGCCCATCGCCCGGTAGATCACGCCGGAATAGAAGTCGACGTTGGGATAGAGCTTCCGCTCGATGAAGTACTCGTCGGCGAGCGCCACCTCCTCCAACTGCTGGGCGATGTCGAAGATCGGATCCTTGAGGGACAGTTTGGCGAGCAGTTTGTCGCAGGTCGCCTTGATGAGCTTCGCCCGGGGGTCGTAGTTCTTGTAGACCCGGTGGCCGAACCCCATCAGCCGGAAGCCCGAGTCCTTCTTCTTGGCGAGATCGACATATTTCTTCACGTTGCCGCCGTCGGCGCCGATCTTCTCGAGCATCTCCACGCAGGCCTGATTGGCGCCGCCATGGAGCGGTCCCCAGAGGGCGGAGATGCCGGCCGAGATGCTGGCGAAGAGGTTGGCGTCGCTCGACCCCACCATCCGCACGGTCGACGTGGAGCAGTTCTGCTCGTGATCGGCATGCACGATCAGCAGCATGTCGAGCGCCTCGGCGAAGTCCGGATCGCAGTGATACTCCTCGCACGGCACCGCGAACATCATCTGCAGGAAGTTCTCGCAGTAGGAGAGGTCGTTTCGCGGATAGATGAGCGGCTGACCGATCGATTTCTTATGGCTGTAGGCCGCGATGGTGGGGAGTTTGGCCAGCAGGCGATGCACGCTCACCTCGACCTGCTTCGGATCGCGGACGTCGAGCGAATCCTGATAGAAGGTCGAGAGGGCCCCGACGACGCTGCCGAGAATGGCCATGGGATGCGCGTCGCGGGGAAACCCGTTGTAGAAGCTCCGCATGTCCTCGTGGATCATCGTGTGGTGCGACAGCGCCATGCGGAAGCCGTCGAGCTGCGCGGCCGAGGGCAGCTCCCCGTAGATCAGCAGGTAGGCCACCTCGACGAAGTCGCATTTCTCCGCCAGCACCTCGATCGGATATCCGCGGTAGCGGAGAATCCCCTTCTCGCCGTCGAGGAACGTGATCGCGCTGGTGGTCGAGCCGGTGTTGACGAAGCCCTCGTCGAGGGTGATGGCGCCCGTCGCGCTCCGCAGCTTCGCGATGTCGATGCCGTGCTCGCCCTCGGTGCCGACGACCACCGGCAGTTCGGTCACTCGGCCGTCCATGTCCAGGCGGGCCTTTCCCGCCGACTTCGTCCCGGGCCACGGGGGAGAGGCAGCCGCGGGGGGGACGGCGGACGTCGCTGGAACACTCATGGGCACGATCTCCTGGGCGTTGGGCTGCCGACTCGCGAGAAACGCCGGCAGCGTATGATCCGCCAAAAGGGAAGACTCTGGCGGCAGTCTAGCCCGCGCGGCACGGGTCGGCAATCGTGCGGAGGCCGAACGAGACCGTCACCGCGTCTGACGGGGCTGGCTCGCGGTCTGGGTGGCCGCCTGGACCGCAGGCCCGGGGGGCTCGTCGTCGAAGATCGTCCAGACCGGCGTGCGTTCGCGAACCGTGGCGAGATAGTCGTCCATCTCACGCTTGCGCCGTTCTTCCCGCAACTGACCGCGGATTCCCACCTGCGCCTCGATGAACGGCGTGCGGCCGGCGTCGGTTCGTTCGATCACCCGCACGATGTGCAGCGACGAGCCGTCGTCGAGAATCGCGCTCAACTGGCCGACCGGTAGCGTGAAGACCGCCTCGTCCACGACCTTCGACACGAGGCTGCCCTTCGTGGTCCAGTCATACACCCCGCCGGTGGCGGCCGTCGGCCCCTCCGAACGGTTGCGGGCCACGTCGGCGAAGGGCTTGCCCTGCATCACCTCGTTGCCCATGGCCGCCAGCATGCTCCACGCCTGCCCGCGGGAGCGGCCGGCCGTCACCTTCACCGTGAGCTGTTCGAAACGCGCCTTGGCCGGGTAGTCGTAATCGGCCAGGTGATTCTGATACCAGGCGATCATCTCCGCATGGGGGATCTCGTCTTCATCGATCACCTTCTGCTGGATCCACTGCTGGGCGAGGGCACGCTCGAAAAACGTCTTGCGGATGCGGTCGAGCGACTGCCCCCGGGACCGCAGAAACTGATCGTATTCCAGGGCATTGGCCACCCCGGCCTCCTTGACCAGCCGCGGCAACTGCTGCTGGTCGAACGCCTCGTTGACCTTCTTTCTGATCTCCGGCAGCCGATCCTCCGGGATCGTGCGACAGGCATCGACGTAGACGACCAACGATTCGACGTGCTGCTTGATCATCTGCCGGCAGATCTGCAGCCTGAGTTCACGAATCTGCTCGGGCGTGAGCCCGGCCCCCACTTTCTCCAGCCACGCGAGCGCCGTGGGGGTGAGCAGATCCCCCTCCAGCACGACCTCCGGCCCCACGCGGGCGACCACGCGGGTATTGTCGATCGACTGCATGGCCCCGGTCTGACCGGCGGCGGCCGCGGCGGCCGGCACCGTCTCCTCGAAGCCGGCCTGGATGACCCCGGACGGCCTGTCCTTGGTCTCGTCGGCTTTCTGCGAGCCGCCGGCAATCGGCTCGAGCGGCCCTCCCGGATTCGGCAGGATGCTCGAGAGCACGTGGTTGTCCTTGCCCTGCTTCGGGGCATCGCCCTTGCCCGTGGGCCAGCCGTCCGGTCGTGAAACAGCCTTCGGTACCTGCGGCATTTGGCCGGGCCCCACCAGGGTGCGGCCGGCCGGGGCCGCGGTCACCGGCTCGCCGTCACCGGTCGGAGACGGTCCCTCACTTCCGCCGGAAGGTCCGTCCGCCCGTGCGATGGAGACGGCCAGCACTCCGACCAGGCAGCACGTCCGGAAAAGGCTGCGCCGCATCGGGTATCGCTGCACCTGGGCTGGCGGGCCGGAATGATTCATCGCGGTCTCGATGGGGACGTGCCGGGCCCGCCGCGCGAGCCGCGTTCCTTCGCCCGGGGGGCCGTCACGGGCGGGGGACTATAGGGACGCGCACGAGCGGGCCGCAAGAGCGTCCTGACCAGCGCCAGAAGCCGGTCCGGATCGTCTGCGACCCGCGGATCCAGCGGCACCACGGCGGTACGGTCTCCCACCACCCGCAGCGTCTTCCCCCCAGCCTGCCAGGCCGCCCGCAGCCGCTGGATGGCCTGGACGTCGTGGTGGCCGATCATGAGCAGGCCCGGCTGCCGGGTGATGGAATCGATCCCGTGGGCCGCGGCCGCGACCCGCAGCCGGGCGAACTCGAGCATTCGCGTCACCTCGACGGGCAACGGGCCGAACCGATCGGCCAGTTCCGCCGCCAGGTCGTCGACCTGCCCCTCTCCGGTCACCCGCGACAGCCTCCGGTAGACGTCGATCTTCGCGCGAAAATCGGGGATGAAGTCGCGGGGCAGCCAGGCCGCCCCGGGCAGGTCGATCGTCACCGGAGGCAGTTCGGCCGGCGGCATCGCCTTGAGCCCGCGGACGGCCTGCTCGAGCAGGCGGCAATAGAGCTCGTAGCCGACCGTGGCGATGTGCCCGCTCTGCTGCGTGCCGAGCAGGTTGCCCGCGCCGCGGATCTCGAGGTCGCGCATGGCGAGCGAGAATCCGGCCCCCATGCTGGAGAACTCCTGGATCGCGCGGAGCCGCTTGGCCGCCGTGCTCGTAAGCGTGGCCGTTTCGTCGACGAGCAGGTGGCAGTAGGCACGGTGGTGCGAGCGGCCGACGCGGCCGCGCAGCTGGTGCAGGTCGGCGAGGCCGTAGGTGTCGGCCTCGTCGATGAAGATGGTATTGGCACGCGGGATATCGAGGCCGCTCTCGATGATCGTCGTGGCCAGCAGGATGTCGGCGCGGCCGGCGACGAAGGCGAGCATCACCTCCTCCAGATCCGACTCCGACAGCCGGCCATGGGCGATGACGATCTTCGCCTCCGGCACGATCTGCGAAAGCCGGTGGGCGACCTTGTGGATGTCGTGGATCCGGTTGTGCACGAAGAACACCTGCCCGCCCCGCGCCAGTTCGCGATCGATCGCACTGCGGATGAGCCGCTCGTCCCAGCGGGCCACGCGGGTCTCGACCGGGATGCGGTTGGCGGGCGGCGTGGTCAGATTGGAGATGTCGCGGATGCCGAGCATCGCCATGTGCAGCGTCCGCGGGATCGGCGTGGCGGTCATCGTGAGCACGTCCACGCTGGACCGCAGCGCCTTGAGTTTCTCCTTGACGTCGACACCGAACCGCTGCTCCTCGTCGACGACCACGAGCCCCAGGTTGGCGAAGTGGATGTCGGCCTGCGCGAGACGGTGCGTGCCGATGACGATGTCGACGGTGCCCCCGGCCAGGCCCTCGAGAATGTCACGTTCCTCCTTGGTGCCGGTGAGCCGCGACAGCGCCCGAACGGTGAAGGGAAATTCCGAGAACCTGGCGACGAACGTGCGACGATGCTGCTCGGCGAGCACGGTGGTGGGCACGAGCACCGCCACCTGCGCACCTGCCTCGGCCACCTTGAACGCCGCCCGCATCGCCACCTCGGTCTTGCCGAAGCCGACGTCGCCGCAGAGCAGCCGATCCATCGGCCGCGGCCGCTCGAGATCGGCGCGGATCGCTTCGATCGCCGTGAGTTGGTCGGGGGTCTCGTCGAAGGGAAACGATCCCTCGAAGCTGCGCTGCCAGGGCGTGTCGGGCGGAAACGCCACGCCCGGCCGGCTTTCCCGCCTCGCCTGCAGCCGGATCATGTCCGCGGCCATGTCGGCGACGGCCCGCTCGACCGCCTGCTTCTGCCGTTCCCAGAGCGTGCCGCCGACCTTTGCGAGCTTGGGGGCGAGCTTGCTGCCGCCCACGTATTTCTGCACCAGCTCGATGCAGGAAGCCGGCACGTAGACCCGCGTGCTTTCCGCGAATTCGATCTCGAGGAATTCCTCCGTCCGGCCGTGCTTCTCGAGCAGCTTGAGGCCCTTGTAGCGGCCGATGCCGTGGGCGACGTGCACGACGTAATCGCCCTCGTGCAGGTCGAGAAACGTGTCGATCGCCCGCGACAGCCGCTGTTTGGTCGGCCGCGCCGCGGCCACGTCCTCCCGGCGGAAGAGTTCCGCGCTCGAGATGAGGACGATCTTCTCGGGCACGAGCCGAAAGCCTCCGGAGAGGCGGCCTCTCGCAAAACGCAGCCGGCCGGTCCGCGCCGGTCCGCTCCCGGCCAGCAGTTCCCCGAGCCGCTTTTCGTCGGCCTCGGTCGGGGCGACCACGCACACCTCCTGATCCTTGCCGACCGTTTCGAGTTCCTCGCGGACACGGTCGAGCACCCCCGTGAACCGTTCCACGCTCTCGATCGCCAGAAGCGCCGTCGCCTCCAGGCTCGACGGCGCGACGGCGGCGAGCGTCACCGACGGAAAACGGTAGATCCTGGCGAAGACGTCTTCCGGATCGGAAACCATCCCCACGCCGCCGCCCCCTTCCGCGGCGTGGCTGAGGCGTTGATGGGCACGGGCCGCCTCCTCCGAGATTTCGCCCGGTTCCACGAGGGCCCACCACGAGCCTGCGGGCACGATGTCCGCCA
>JBJTSM010000024.1:0-9825 GCA_046076685.1 Planctomycetia bacterium
CTTGGTCGGCCACAACGGGGCGGGCAAGTCGACGCTGCTGCGGACGCTGGCGGGGGTCTACCCGCCGACCCGCGGCGACTATTCCCGGACCGGCACGATCTCGAGCCTGATCGATCCGATGCTCGGCATCGAGATGGACGCCACGGGCTACGAAAACATCACGATTCGCGGCCTCATTCTCGGGATCAGCCACCGGGAGATGGCGCGGCTGGTGCCGGAGATCGCCGAGTTCAGCGGGCTGGGCGACTACCTCGAGATGCCGGTGCGGACCTACTCGACGGGCATGCTCATGCGGCGCGGGTTCTCGATCGCCACTTCCGTGCGGAGCGACATCCTGCTGATGGACGAAGGGCTCTCGGGGGGCGACGCGGAGTTCAAGCAGCAGGCGGAGGAGCGGCTGCGGGCAATCGTGAGCAGCACTGGGATCCTCGTGCTGGCCTCGCATTCCCGCGACCTCATCGAGCGGGAGTGCAACCGGGTGGTGGAGCTGGCGCACGGGGTGATGCTGCCGGCTCGTGAGATCGCCAGCCCCGCGGTTGAGCCG
Organism: Planctomycetia bacterium; assembly: GCA_046076685.1. GTDB lineage: Bacteria > Planctomycetota > Planctomycetia > Pirellulales > UBA1268 > CAMCQY01. The sequence continues at coordinate 545 of JBJTSM010000024.1, forward strand.
GTGGCGTTGCGTTGATTCACGTGCAGGCTGTTCATGCCGTCCCGGGCAGAGGCAATGCACATTCGAGGAAACGGTAGAAGGCGAACCTGCGGCTGATTCCGCAGACGGCGGCAGTGACGGAACGAAAGTAGCAACGGAGCACCGCCTCGATCTCGTCGGCCGTATTGACGTGCTCGTGCCGCATGAGCGTCTGGTAATCGAGGCCGTATTTCATGCGGAACTCGAACCCCGTGACCGCCGTTCCCAGCCGCCAGAGAATGGTGCCCTCGTTCGGAATGCCGACGCGGAGGCACCCATCGTGGGCGAGCAGCACCGCGCATCTGGAGACGACGTCGGGTAGATCCTCGATGTGTTCGAAGGTGGCGATCGAAACGATCCGATCATATCGTTGCGTCGTCGGAACCTCGGTGATGCTGCGGTAGGTGTGGCGAATGCGCGCGCGGTGCGCCGAATGGTCGAGCAGTAACTGGAACGGTTCAACCACGTCGTAGATGGATACGGCCGGTTCGTAGGGCAGATGGTTCAGCGTCCCAGCGCCCACCTCGAGCGTGATCGGCTCTTGGCCCGCCCGGAGGTCTTTGGCAACGTGGCGATGCATCCAAGCCTCCATCCTGCTGGAAATGGATGTCGTACGGTAGGTCGCGTTGCGATTGGCGAGATAGTGCGCCTCGTAGACCCGCCGGTGGCCATCGGGGAGTTCGGGTCGACGCTTCGGATATCGCCGCAGGATGTCGTTCATCGGTCCGCCTTGTGCTCGCATCATTCTTACGGGATCGATTTGTCGTTGCCGATGTTCGAGGGTACTGTTGACGTGCCCGTTTGTACACACTCGAGGTCGTGGTTCTCCCAAAGGAGGCCCTTTGATCGGATGTCTCCGGATTCCCTTGGTCGCCCTTCCCCCATCCCATGAGCGTCATCCTCCAGTCGCACCGCGATGACGGCGCGGCACGAGTATCCCGTGAACTGTCGGCAGCAGGGTTGCCGGTGGCTGCCGCTGCCGTGGTGCTGACGATCCTCCTGGCATGCGTCTATGCGCCCGTCATGCAGGTGGATTTTCTGTACCGGGACGACAATGTGTACCTGACATTGCCGAGAGGGTGGAATCTGACGCCGATCACGCTCGCTCAGGCCCGCCCGCTGATGGGGGTGGTCATCGATTGTCTCAATACGTCGGTTGTGTCCGGTGCCGGCGGCAAATACGTTTTGCCCATCGTCGGCCTCGGCCTGCTCGCAACCTCGCTTTTCGTCTGGCTCGTGAGGCACGAGGTGCACGTCTTGACGGCGCTCCCTTTGAGCATCTCGGCGTGTTGCCTGCCGGCGTTCCAGGGCGCGGTGCCGTATCTCTCCGTTACCGTGGCGATGTATGCCGCGTTGTCGAGCAGTCTTGCTGTTCACTCGTGGTTCGCAGCCGGCCTGCGTAACGCCGTGGCGCGTGGCTGCCTGTCGTTCGCCTTGATCTTCGCGGCACTTTCGGCATACCAGCCTGCTGCGATGTTCGGATGGGCGTTGCTGGTCGTGCCGTTATTTGTCGCCAAGGAGTGCGAGTGGCCGCTCTTCCGCCGCCGGCTCCTCTGGTTTTGTCTGCTCTTCGGCAGCACCATGGCGGTGTATGCGGTCGCCTACAAGAGCCTGCTGTATGGCTTGGGGATGTCGATGTCTGGACGATCGCAGGCGATCACGATCGATTTGCTGCCGGACAAGTTCCACTGGTTGGCATGTACCCTCATGCCCCATACCATCCGATCGGTCGTGACCCCGCTGCTTGCGGGGGCGATTCCTCCATCATCGGTCATCGTCCTGGCCGCGGTGTTGGTCGCCGCGGGTGGCCTGGTGGCACACGTGGGATGCGGAAGCGTGGCGGCGTGCTGCCGTTGGAGCGAGCGCATCGGTTGGCTCGGCACCTTCCTTTTGATGGCGTATCTGCCGTTCGTGATTCTCCGTGAAAATGGCGCGGAGCCGATTTACGCGACCGGCCTGCAGACGGCTGTCCTGCTCGTCCTTTTTCTCGGGGGGCGGGAAATCATCCGTGGCATCTGGCACGGCATGCGAGCGTCGATGGCATTCGGTGCCAGGGCAGAGTACGCGGTCGCCGCCATCGTTTGCCTCTGCATGGCGTCGTCAGCCGGACGCACGGTGTTGCAGGAAATCGTATTCCCATGCCACAACCGCTACCGCTTTATCGCGAGGACGCTCGCGGAGGGCGATCTTGCGAGGATACGCCATATCTACGTAGTGGCCGACGACGGCTTTCTGGGGGCTTACGCCGAGGGTTTGGTGAGGGGTGTCCTCAATGAGAGGTGCGTCGGCGGCCCATCTCCCGAGGTGTTCGCGGCATCTCGAACGGCGCCGCCTTACGTACATTTGTCCGCGGACGTTGCCGCTCAAATCTACGGCAAAGAGTTCGGCGATTACTACGACTTTGACTCCATCAACCACGTGCATGTGCTCAAGCCAGCATTGACTCCGGCCCAGCGGGCAGCCGCTGACGATTGTTTTGTCCGGTTTCTGACCGCCGGACAATCTTCCTCCGACACGTTGGTCATCGACCTGCCGGCGGCGGTTGTCTCGTACTGAAGCCTGTGCCACACTCCCCAACCCCTACTCGATCCGGAAACATCCGTGCGGTATGAGCCACGTGACGTTCGTGATACCCGTATTTCGGGAGGCCGAAAATATTCCGGATCTCGTCGCCGCTATCGCAGCGGCGATGGCGAGTACCGGTGACTCGCATGACATCGTTTTCGTCGATGACGGATCGCCCGACGACACGTGGCGTGTGCTCAGGAACACCGGTTGCCGTGCGATTCGATTGAGCCGCAATTTCGGAAAGGAAGCCGCTCTCGCCGCCGGCCTCGACCACGCGCAGGGAGACGCTGTGATCATCATGGATGCGGATTTTCAACATCCGCCGTCGCTGATACCGGTGATGATCGAGCGTTGGAAGTCGGGACGCGCCGCAGTAGTGGAGGCCGTCAAGGCGGATCGTGGTTCAGAGCGCGCCGCCTACAGGGTGTGTGCGAGCATTTTCTACTCCGCCATGAAGGGGCTGTCGGGGCTCGATCTGCGCGGTGCTTCGGACTACAAGCTGCTGGACAAGAAAGTTGTGGCAGCGTGGCGACAGATGCCCGAATCCAACCTGTTCTTTCGCGGCATGAGTTCCTGGGTAGGTTTCACCCGAGAAAGCATTCCATTTCACGTGCAGCCGAGGCAGCGCGGCGTGTCAGGCTGGAACACGTTGTCACTCCTGAAGCTCGCTGCTTCGGGAGTGACCTCGTTCACGGCGGCGCCGCTTCACTTCGTGACCGCGATGGGCGGGTGCTTCATGGTCGTCGCGATAGTGCTCGGTGCACGTGCCGTCGTTGTGAAGATGCAGGGCCGAGTCATCGATGGATTCACGCTCGTGATCCTCCTCCTTCTGGTGCTCGGAAGCATGATTCTTGTCGGCTTGGGAATCATCGGCGAATATATCGCCCGCATCTATGTCGAGGTGAAGGGGCGGCCGCGATACGTCGTCGGCGACAGGACGGGTTGGCCGGACGGACCGCAACCCGGGCGGTATGGCCCCTGATACGGCTCGCGTTGGGGCCGTATGAGATTCGTGGGCGGACGCAACTGTTCCGTGCAGGCATGTGCCTTCGAGTTGTGCTTGCCGCGAGGTCACCTGACCAATCGTCGATACACCCCCGTCACGCCTTCGGTGCGGAGCACCTCGATAGCCCGCGAGGCAATCTCGCCGCGGTACGCCCGATCGAGGAATGCGCGGCCCAGCCGGTCGCGGATTCCGGCGCCGATCGATGGAGGGGTGGCCTGCGGGTGGAAGCCCGGCGTCAGGCCGGCGGCGATCCGATGCATTTCAGCGTCGGATTGGCTCGAATCGAAGAGGGCAGGGTATTCGATCCGCCCCTGCGAATCCCACCAGCGGCGGTACCCTGCAGCGGTGGTGGCGAATGGATCGGGGAAAGCACGCTGCAAATCGACCCGCTCCCGGTAGACCAACCTTGCGGCCTCCGGAATGGGAGAGCCGTCCGTGAACGCACCGTACGCCCAGGGGACGGAACACAGGGGGTCACGCCCCAGCTCCGCGATCGTGGCGGCATACCAGTCGATGATCGCCTTTACGGCAGGCTGGTCCGAGGCGTGCTTCCACGCCATCGTGCGGTGCGCGCCGCTGTCGAAGCCGGTGAAATGGTAGAAGCCGAGCGGGGCCCCATCGACCTCCACGCCTTCCGGCACCGTTCCGGTCACTGCTCGAGTGGAAACGTTCCAGGAGGCCACGTTCAGTCGCGTCGATCGCAGGATGCAAACGTCCTCGAAGAACGCCGGCACGAGATCGATCCACCGCTGATCGGTGAACAGGCCGTGGGGGATGGCGTCGCGGCAGAAGTGGTAGCAGCGATCGGCCCACCAGCCGGCGAATCGCCGGCCCGTCACCGTCGGGGCCACGGCCACGAAGCCCAGGTTGTAGATGCCGTGCTTCAAGGACGCGATCTCGTTGTCCATCACGCCGACCAGATCCGGCTCCGGCGTCACGAGGTGCGGAGTCAGCCCGATGCTTGACTGCTCTAGGGCGGCGACCACCTCATGCAAGGGCGAGAAGACCAGCGTGTCGGGGTCGAGGTACACCACGCCGCCGCAGTCCGGCCGCTCCAGCAGCCTCGCGAGCAGAAACGGCTTGATCGCCGTGGACAGTTCGACGATGTCGTGACAGAACGCCCATCCCGCGAAATCCGGGATGCCCAGCCCGGCGGCCGGATGAATTTCGTCGAACGGCTCCTGCGACAGATCGCAGCCATCAGGCACTTCGTCTGAGAGCGCGAGGTGCACACGCCAATCCGGGTGATGCTTTCGAATCGAGGCCACGAGCGCCCGCACTTTCGGGATGTAATTGCATGCGGCGCTCGTGAAGACGTGTGTCGTGCTCATGCCGTGGCGTCCTGTGGCTTCGGATCCTGTTTCGCGATGTCGTCGGCAAATGTGCGGAGTTCCGCGAGCAGCCCCGGCCCGTCGGTCCGTGTCGCGACTCGTCCCAGCGGGTGTGAACGGGCCAGGTCCGCCTGGGCGCCGCAATCGAGCGTCATCAGCGGCAGCCCCATCGAGAGCACCTCGTGGGCGACGAACGAAAACGTCTCTGGGCAGATCGAGGGCAGGAGGGCCAATTGGATGCCGTACCGCTCCACCAGGTCGGGCAGTTCCCGCCTTTCGTATTCGCCCACCGCCTGGACGACGGCTGGCGGGCAGGCGGCATCGACATGGCCGAGCACGACGATCCTGGCGGCGGCCTGCTGCGATTCGATCGCGTGCGCGAGGTCCGCGACGATTCCCGCGCCCTTGTGATGCGAGATCGATCCGATGACGCCGATCACAAGCGGGCCATCCATGGCGGTGCCGATGCGAACCGTGCGCAGGGAGTCGACGTGGTGCGGTCGCACCTGCAATCGACCGGCGATGTTCGGGTAGGCGCGGCTGACGAGCCGCCGGGAAGACTCGGAAAAACACCGTATCTCGTCCGCTGACCGCAGCAGATCGCCCCAGGCGGCCCGCCATCGATCGATCGACCGCTCGCCGGCGAGCGTTACGAAACCATCTTCATGGGCGGGCAGGCAGCGGCGGCAGCGATCGACGTCGGGTACGCCGCAGAAGAGACCGTCGCGGTCGAGCAGATAGGAGGATGGGCAGACGAGAAAGTAGTCGTGGATGGCGATCGAAAGTCTCGCCCCCGTGGAGCGGCATAGCGAGTGGATGAATGCCGGAATCCCCTGCGGCTGCGGAAAGGAAACGCCGCAGTTGTAGATCACCTGCGTGAGCCGGGCGTGTCGCAACGACGCCCGCAGGGCGTCGAGGCCGGCGATCGCGACCGCCCTGGGGGGCATGCCCGCCATGCGTATTTCTGCCAGAAGGCTCAGCGACGACACGGCGAACGTCAGCAGCACGACCGTTTCGCCGGCCGCGGTGAGTTCCTCGATCACGCGTTCACGAAACGCATTGGCACCGCCGCCCATCGAATGGTCGATGATGACCGTACATCTCCGACCGCCGATCGCCGTCGCCAACTCCGGCTCCGTGATCGTTCGGGCCATGGCGCGGGATCGCTCGCGGAAGCGGCGGACCTTGTGCCACAGGGCCCGGAAGCGGCCTCCGCGGGCGTGTGCCCACGCCCGCCGGAGCAGGTAGCTCCAGCCGACCGCGGCAGGCTGCGCCGTGGCTTGCAGTGGCGGCAGCGACAGGGGCACCGTCGCCTCGGTGCCGTCGGCGATGTCGAATGCGAGCGCTGCGGACACGGGAGGATTTCCAGGCCAGCCGGCGACGAGCATGTAGCCGGCGTTGGCCGCGTGCGGAGCGGTGGGAAACGCCGCCGCGACGTCCTCTCGGGGGCGGTCGATGGACACGCGGATCCGTCGCTCAACGCCATCGTCGAACCGCAACAGCGCGTGGGCGGCGTCGATCCTGAGGGTGGGGTGGAGCGCCCACCCGAAGACGAACAGCGCGTTCGGGTGGCCCGCGATGTGGTCGACCTGGCATGTGAAGCTGCCGTTCATGGCTGTGTGACGGTCCCCTGATCGCCCGCCATTCCGTGCGACTCCGCCGCCGCGATGCGTTCAGCCGCGGCGAGTGCGGCAGCAGTATCACGGAGCTGTCGATCGAGGGTGGTGAGTTCCTCGAGCCGTTGCGAGGCGATTCGCTCGGCCTCTGCTTTGGCTGTGAAAAGGAGCTTGAGATGAGCGTCGAGTTCCGCGGCGAGCTGTGACCGTTCGGAAGCGATGCGTTCCGCGGCGGTCTTGGCGGCGTCGAGCCGGCTCGCATCTTCCAGGCGTTCGGCGGCGATGCGTTCCGCGGTGGCGAGAGCCTCCGTGGTGTCCCGCAGCTGGCGATCGAGGGCGGTGAGTTCATCGGCGTGTTGCGAGGCGACCCGCTCGGCATCCGCCTTGGCGTCGGAGACCTTGCGCAGCTCGGTGTCGAGACGTCTCGCCTGGTCGCAATATTCTGCGGCGATTCGTTCCGCCGCACGAAGGGCGGCAGTGAGGTCGCCGTTTTGTTGCCCGCGCTCGTAGGCAAGCCGCTGCGCGTGCCCCAGTGCCTTGTCCAGCCGCCCGCATTCGCGAAGCAGACAATCTCTTTCCTGCTCGTATGATTTCTGCCGTACGTTCCGGGCCGATTCCCATTCGCGCATGAGCGACTCGAACTCCGCGCGGCCTCGCTGAGTCGCTCTGGCCAGGTCGACCGCGGCCCTCGCGAAAGCGAGCGGGTCGTGGGCCAGGAATCGCTCGACTGCCGGGGCATATTCCGGATGCAGGTCGCGCATGCGAGCGGCTGCCCGGGCCCGCAGCGAGTCCGCCTCCGCACCGAAGCTGGCGCCGCCCTCGTGATAGACGAAGACATCCGCGGCCGCGACGTTCCGCCACCCGAGCTTCGCGGCCCGCATGCTGAAATCCGTCTCCTCGCCGTAGCCGCGGCCGAAACTCCGCTCGTCGAACGCCCCGACAGCGTCGAGGCAGTCGCGGCGGAGATACATGCAGAAACCGACCGCGGTGGGAATGTCGAGGCACAGGTCTGCGTTGGCCGCCTGAAACAGAGCGTCGAGGGATTGCACGTCGTGTCCCGGCGGGAGCTTGTTCGCAGTCAGCGGAAGCGGGTAGCTGCAGACCGTCGCGTTGTTGGAAAAGGGCGTCACGGTCCCGATCCGCTCGTTGGAGTACGCGGCCCGTTGGAGGCGGTCGAGCCATCCACGTGGTACGGCGGTGTCGGCGTTCAGCAGGACGACGTCACGATCCGGATGGATCCGCGTTCCGCGGTTGATCGTCGCGACGAAACCTGCGTTCTGCGGATGCTCGACCAGACGAAACCCTTCTGCGGTCGCGCGTTCCCGCAGCCGGGCGGTGAGCGTCGGGTCCGGGCTGGCGTCGTTGATCACCACGAGTTCATGGCGTCCCCCGCCGGCCAGCACGGAGTCGATGCACCGCATCGTGCTGTCGAGGCCGCCGTAAGCGGGCACGACGACGTCGACCGTCCCGTGTGCTCGGGACGCGACGCATCGCCGGCGGCGGTCGACGGTGTCGAGCAACTGCCGGTACACGTCGGCGAGTTCCGCATGCGTGTCGTCGCCGGCCGCAAGCCGTTCGAGGCAGTCGTGGCATCGGGCCGCCAGCCCGCCCATGGGCGTGTTCAACCGATCGTCCGCCGGACGCGAACCGTGATGCCGGAGCGCGGGGTCGACGAAGTGGCTGATTGCTTGGGTGACCTCGTGAGACAAGGTCCCGCTTTCACCGAGTGTGGTCCGCAGGTGCACGATGGTGTCCACGGGGTTCTCGACGAGCCGATGCATGGGCACTGCGGAGAGCGGGCGTTGTCGGGGGTGGAGCACCGCCTCCAGGTTGTGGAAGAGCCACAGCAACAGGGCCTGCTCGGTCGGCATGTGATTCCGGGCCGCGAGCGAGTCGGCGACTTCGAGGGGGTGTCTGAATACGTGAACCGCGGCGATTTCGTCCACCAGGCCGGCACACGCCCGTTCCCAGAATCCCTGCAACCGGCACAGCCGCGGGTCCTTGATGCCCCACAGGGCAGCGTTGGCGAACTCCCGTCGCAGCAGATCGGCAGCGCGGTCCGCCAGCGGTGTCAGTCGAGCCTCATCCAGATGGCATGGGGGCAGGGGAGAAGGGACGAACCACGACAGGCCCAGGCGGGCCAGAATCTCGTCGTTGATCCGCACGACGTCGCGGTGTTCCCAGAATCCCTTGCTGTTTTCCTCGGACCCGGCGAGCAGCAGATCCGATCCCAGTTCCACGCCTGCCATGCGAAGCAGCGCTGCCAGCAGCGAGGTTCCGCTGCGGTGCATGCCCAAAATGAATACAGCGCGGCGTGCCATGGGCCCATGGGCCGGGTTCGGCTCGGAAGAGGGGCCACGCCGCGGACCATACGTCCGACCGCGACGTACAAGCCTCATCAGCCGCAGCACCCGCCAATCAGGAATATCTTCAACCCTACGGCGCGAAACGCGCCTGTCAAGAAACCCGGTGGCCGTGTCCCCAGCGCCGCCAAGGACCGGCGACGCTCTTGGCGGTTGTGGCGGTCGTAGGAGTGCGGCGTTCGCCCTGCCCGCGACCGGTTGGTGCGCCGTATGGACCGCCGAGCGGCGCTCAGAAAAGGAGTGGAGGCGGCGGGAGTCGAACCCGCGTCCCGTGATGTTTCAGCACAGACGTCTACGTGTGTATCCGGTCAATTTAAGTCTCGCGGACGCGTCCCCGGCCGACAGGGTTCGTCATCCACCAGCCCGGAACGTTTTTAGC